>JBBQLA010000066.1:0-8941 GCA_038327485.1 Acidimicrobiales bacterium | reverse complement strand
GACAAGCCGACCCACACGGCGGTGAGCTATACCTCCTGAGCGAGTGGATCAGCGGACGGCGTCTCGATGACTGGTGCAGCGACGCAGCGGTGGGCCCCATCGAACGGATCGAGGTGATCGATTCGCTGCGCCGTACGGTCGACGCTCTGCATCAGCTCGGGGTCATCCACCGCGACCTGGGGCCGGGCAACGTACTGGTCGCCGAGGGGCGGGCGGTGGTGATCGACTTCGGCCTGGCGGTGAGATGTTGGGGCGATGAATGGGTGCACGAGGCGGAGGTCGTCGGCACCGACGGCTACCGCTCGCCTGAGGCATCGGCGGGCCGGTGGTCTCACGAGTCCGACCGCTACGCCCTCGCCCGCCTTACCGACCTCGCCCTGTCGGGGTCACCCTGACCACGACACCGATTCATCGAGAGTTCTTTCATTGCATTTGATGTCTTTTCATGCTATTCTGAGTCACGGCCGCCGCTGGGGTGGTCTGCACCAGGAGGCACCACATGAGCGACCGTTATCTCTTCGATTCGGCCCAGATGACCACGCTGAGCCAGAAGTTCCAGAACGAGGCCGGAAGCATCCAGACCCTCAAAGGCCAGCTCGACAGTCAGGTCCACAGCGTCATCGGAAGCGGCTACGACGGGCCGGCCGCCCGCCGCTTCGGCGAGGCCTGGAACTCCAACTTCCGTCCGGCGCTCGAGCAGCTGAACCAGGCGTTGACCGAGGCCGCCACCGAGATTCGCAACCGACTCGCCGCTGGCCAGAACGCAGGCGCCTGACTCGGCACTGGGAGCGGGAGAACACGTCGTGGGAGCGGACCCTGAACAGATCCTCGACCTCGCAGCGTTGTGCGGCCGAGGCGCCATCGCACTGCAGTCCGCAAGCTCCCAGGTCGTTCGGTGCGCCTCGGAGATCCGCTGGCAAGGACCCGCGGCGGATCGCTTCCACGACGAGCTGACCACCGAGCAGCGCACGGTCACACAGCTCGCTCAGCGGCTCCAGGTCATCCGCGCCGCGCTCATCCGACACGCCGCATGGCTGGAGGAACGACACGCGACGCTTCGTCGACTCGAGGTACGGATCAGGACGTGGGCCACCGCCCATCCCGCCAGCACGACGCTGCCTGGCCCGAACGCATCGCTGATCGCCAGGTTCCCGGCCACCCTCGATGCCGAGTGGGACACCCTCGCCACTCGGCTGCGTTCCGCGGGCGCGGTCTTCTGATCGAGGTGCAGCCATGAGGATCGAGCTCGACCCCGTTGCCCTGCGCACCCTCGCCGAGGGTCACCGCCATGCGTCCGAGCAGCTCGCCGCCATCGTCTCGTTGGTCCGCACCACACGATCGCGGACGCAGGTCGATTCGAGCGACGGCGACATGACCCGCGGCGCTCCGATGGCACGACTCGCTGCGGTGGAAGTGGCCATCGCCGCGAGTGGGGCCGCCATGGCGTCGCGCTCGACTCGTCTCGCCTCGTTGGCGGGCCAGGCCGATCAGCTCGCCGCACCGAGCGGGCTGGACGAGCTCGCCACCGATGTCGGCGAGTTCGTCGCCGGTCTGTTCCACGACGTCGCCGACGATCTGGACGAGGTCATCGGCGATCTGGCCGGAGCGTGGAGTGCCGCCGGCGACGAGATCGACTCGCTGCTGGCTCCGTACATGACGTCGCTCACCCCGTTTCGCACCACCGCCCCTCCGGTGCCGGCCGGCCCCGTCACACATGTCAGCGAAGACACGGCGCATTTCGATGTCTCGGCGTTCGTCACCGTCGACGGAGCAATCGCCACCACGGTGGACCGAACTGTCAGCGGAGGCTTCATCGTCACCGTCGAGCTCAGCTCCGGGGCCTCGTATCAACCCGGGGTCGGAGAGTCGGCCCATCTGGATGACAACCAATTCGGGACGCAGGCCCAAGCGAGCGTCGGGTTCGTCACGAGCGAGGTCATGGAGTTCGTCTTCGTCAACCGCGCCGAGCTCGACGCGTGGCGGCGTCACGTCGACCGCGAACTCGCGCGGGTCAGCCCCGCAGAGATGATCCTTCGTCCGCTCGATCATCTGTTCATCGACGCCGCGGGACCACCATCGTCGAGGTGGCTCGGGGCAGGAGTCGGGGTCAGCGCTGACGCCTCGACCAGCGCGATCCTCAACGTCCACGCAGGCATTGCGGCTCAGCTCCTGGCCCAACGAGAGCTCGTGAGCGGCCACAACCAACTCTCGGTCGAGGCGACGATCAACGCCTCAACCGGCGCCTCGTACGGCCTCGCCAACGTCGCCGTCCATGGGACGGTCGAATTCCGCGGCCAGGTCGAGTTCGTCGGCTCGACTCCGACCACCTTGACCGGCATGTTCGCCGCCGAGGTGGGGACCGCCGCCGACATCGGAATGCTCGCCGCGGTGCTCGGACCGAAGTTGGCGCAGCAGGTCAGCGACGGCGCCGCCACGGGCCGTCGATACCGGATCGAGACCACGGTCACCGCAGCCGTGACCACCAACTCGCTCGGCGCGTTCCTCGAAGACCCCACCACTGCAGAGTCCAGCACGACCACGGTGTACGAGATCGACGACGACGGCACGTCAGTAGGCGGCAACGTGGAAGCGGGCGAACTTGGCCAGCTCGGCGCCGACTTCGACCGCAACTCACGTTCGTTCACTCCGGTTCGCTGATCGGCGGCGCCGTCGTGACCACGATCGAGGCCTCCCTCGACGAACTGTTCCGCCTACGAGCCGCGCTCGCCGACCACAGCTCCCTCATGGCGTCGTTGGCCTCCGGCTTGACCGAGCGATCCGTGACGGTTCGCCGATCGCTGCGCACCGGCGTTCAAGTGGACGTGCCGCACCTCCCGACGAGTCTCGATTCGCTCGACGAGGCCAGCGCAGCGGTCGCGGCTCGTGCGAGTCGAGCCCTGCTCGAGGCCGCCGATGTCGAACGGAGCGCGCGGCGGTTTGCCGCGCTGGAGATGGACGCCTCGACCGCCTGGCAGGTGGCTCACCTCCTCACCGACGAGTTCCATGCGCTGTTCGACCACGCGACCGACCTGGCGGTTGCCACACGCCCGAGTCGAGGACCGAGCCTGGCCGCGATGACCGATCAGGCCATGGCCGTCCTGCACGCCGCGCTCATCGATCCAACCCTGGCACCGCGTCGGCGACAGTTGCTGACCGCACTGCAACACCGGCTCGCCACGCACCCCGATCTGCAACTGCTCGAGCTCGGGGGTGGCGGCCAGATCGTGCTGGTCCACGGCGACCTCTCGACGGCCGATCGAGTCGCCATCGTCGTGCCCGGTGTCGGGAACGACCTCGATCGGCTCCGAGAGAGCTCACCGTGGAACACTCAGGCGGCGCGACTTCGGGCGGCGGTCGGCCACCACAGCGCGACCATCGAATGGATCGACGATCCCTCCCCCGACGTATCGATCGCTGATGCGACCGACATCGTCACCGATGGTCACGCGCGGGCGGCTGCGACGCGCCTGCGTCGATTCGTCGATCAGGTTCGGCGCGAGACCTCCGCTCCGATCGCGGTGATCGGCCACAGCTACGGCGCAGTCGCGGCCAGCGTCGCTGCGGCGCAGGGCCTTGATGCCGATGCCCTGTACCTCGTGGGAAGTCCTGGCGCCGGAATCGGCATCCGAAGCGTTGACGACTACCGACTCGCCCGCGACGCCACCGTGCTCTCACTGCGGACGAGCGACGATCCCATCGCCACGGCGGCCCGGGTCGGCGGGCTGGGCGACGATCCGATGGCACCGTCGTTCGGGCCGTCCGTCCTCCTCGGCGCCGGCGGCCACTCCGCCTACTTCGTGACCGGTGGCGAGGCGTTGACCACCCTGGCCAGGGACCTGTTGGCGGTCACCCCGCCGCGTCCCGACTCGAGCCCGTCGCCGTCGAATCCTGAGCCGACGCCGCCGTGGTGGTCGAAGGCCGTGCCACTTGCACCAGCGTCGGAACCCCATCACCGATGAGGTAGCCGCGGCCAGGAGGAAACGTGAGTCCGGCAACGCGAGGCAGACGCACGCCCAGCAGGTCGCCGTCAGCCATCGGATCGGGTTGCAGCATCACACCGTGGCGCCCCGCCAACAGCGCCCGCACCACCGGTTCGAAGCTGGTGGTGGCTCGATAGGACGCCATCGACACGATCCAACGCAGCCGAGCATCACGCCCGACCCTCCACAACTGATCAAGCGCCGCCGCACAGGGCCCGTCGAGCAGTTCGTCGAGGTCGTCGATGACCACGAGCCGTGGCCGTCCGTCGTTGCGGACCTGTCGAGTCAGCTCCTCGACCAATTCGAGGGCGACTCTCTCGCCCAGCCCGATGGCGGACCACTCGGAGACTCGATCGAGTCGAGTGTCTCGCCCGCACAGCAACACCCTGTCCACGCCGGGTCCCCACTGATCAATGGACGTCACCGCCGTCGCGACCGCTGTTGTCCGCCCTGACAGCGATGGTCCGAGCACCACCCACGAGGCATGCCTGCCCAGGTCGACGGTGGCGGCGCGGTGGTCCTCGTCGAGGCCGATGGTGAACCGGGGCGCCGGCGAGACGGCGAGCCCAGCGAGGTCGACCTCGGACGCGAGCACTCGGACCGGCGGCGCTTTCGGGCCGTGGGGGTGACTCGGTCGGGCTCGATCGAGTTGGTCGAGTCGTCGATCCTCGCCATCGGGTGGTTCCCAAGCGATCTGGGCGTACCGGCCGTCAGCCAGCATCACCCGTCCAGGCAGGAAGGCGGTGCGCTCGACGACTCCCAGGCCGAGCGCGGCGAACTCGTCCGACGAGGCCAACCGCATGACCAACTGCTCGCCTACTGCACCGGCGAGGCTCGGGGTGATGGCACCGCGTCGCTCTGCCGACACGATCAGCCACATGTCGGTCGACGGACCCTCGACGGCGAGTCGGTGCACGAGGTCGATGAGGCGCCCACCGTCGAGATCTCCGTGCTCGGCGGCCAACGATCCGAATCCATCGATCACCACTGCGACGGCGACGCGCTCACTTCGGTCCGTGACGCGATCGTCCAGACGCTGCTCCAACATTCGGATGAGTCGCCGAAGTCGCCTCACGTCGTGGGAGTCGACGACGGCACCCACGTCAGCGAGTCGGTCGAGCCCAGACAATCCGCCACCACCGGCGTCGATTCCGTAAACGTGAACGGGGCGAGAGGACTCGGCCAGCCCGATGATCAGCCGACGCAACAGCCACGACGTGCCCGAACCTGGATCGCCGTAGACCACAACCGTCCCAGAACGCGATGGATCGATCGACCAGATCGGCTGTGACTGCTTCGCTGGATCGTCGATCAGTCCCAGCATCACCGACGACTCCGTCGTCGGAGCCGTCGCCAGTTGATGCAGGTCGAGCACGTCGGGAAGAGGGTCCAGCCACGGTCGGTGCGCCGGCGGAAGTCCGGCCAGCGTTGCCGCGGCAGCGGCCAGAGTGACGACGCGATCGAGATCGGTGGGCCATGAAGGCGATTCGTCGGGTGCCGTCACGAGCCGCTCGGCTCCGAACGGCCAGGACACCACCGGGCGGGTGGACGCGCCGGACGGCCCGTCGACGTAGGCCGACTGGAACCCAACGACGGTCGCTCCTCGGCGGACCAGTCCACGACCGGGTCGGTCCGCGCGGATCCGCGCCGCGGCGCCATCGCCCAGTACATCGCGACTCTCCTGCGTCGAGGCCATGCGCAACGCCACGCGGACATTGGTGTTGGCTTGGATGTCCGCCGAAATGGCGCCCTCGGGTCGTTGCGTCGCCAGGACGAGGTGCATGCCCACGTTGCGGCCCCGGGCAGCCACGTCCACCAACCCGTCCACGAACTCGGGAAGCTGATCCTTCAGCGCGCGGAATTCGTCGACCACGAGCACCAGCCGCGCCAGGCGCACGTCGGGCCTCGACCGTCGCAACCCGAGCAGATCTTCGACGCCGATGTCACCGAGCAACCGTTGTCGTCGAAGCAGCTCCGCCTCGAGCGCGGTCAACGCTCGGCGGGTCCCGGCCCGATCGAGGTTGGTGACGATGCCGGCCACGTGAGGCAGCGCCTCGAAGCGTTGGAATCCGGCTGATGCCTTGTAGTCGATCAGCACGATGTTCAGCCGCTCCGGGCTGGAGCGAAGCGCCATCGAGGCCAGCCACGACCGCAACATGGCGCTCTTGCCGGCGCCGGTCGTTCCGCCGACCAGAACGTGGGGGCCGTCGGTCACCAGATCGAGCTCGATGGCTCCCGATCCGTCAGCGCCGAGAACGAAGGTGCCATCACCGCCCGAGTCATCGACCTCGGCCCATCGTCGGATCAGCCTGTCGGGGTCGCCGAGGTCGACGTCCATCAGATCGACCAGATCGATCCGATCGGGGATCGCCGCAGCGGCTTGGACGCCGGCGAGGTCGACCAACGGTGCCAGCCATCGCGCCGCGAGCAGCGCCCGCTCGCGCGAGCACGCGTCAAGGGTCACCGCGTCGATCCGTGAGCCATCGAGAGTGTGAACGATCGTGGCAGATCGATCGGAGCGAATCGACACGACAGCGCAGCAACCATGGGGGAGTCGTTCGGCTTCCCGCTCGACCCAGACCACCGCCATCCCGCGACGTCGAGCGGAGGATAGCAACCAGCTGACCGCGGCCGCACCCATCTCGGCAATGGCTTCGCCGATGACACCTGCCGACGCGTCCACGACGAGCACCGTGTCGACGGGCCGCTCGATGGTGAGCCCCGGCGCCTCCGAGTCCAGTTCAGCGCTGGTCAATGCCATCAGCAGTTCGACGGCGCTCGGGCGATCCGTGGCTACTGCGACGTCGTTCCCGATCCCGACCCGCGTGTGGGGGAGCCAGCGGGCCCACCCGAACTCGGCGTCGGCCAGCACGACCACGCCGAGTTCGCCCGGGCTGTGTTGCGCGGCGAGTTGCACGAGGAACGACTGCAGGACCTCGCGGGCCACCGACGGTGCGCCGCACACGCCGACGATGCCGAACCGCCCGAGATCGATGTCGGCGGGAACCTCGGCCCAGGTGCGGCGAGCGTCGACCAGCGCCCGCCCGCGGTCGGCCAGCTGTTCATCGCCGCCCGGCAGCAGTCGTACCGTGACCTCAGCGGGGCGATCGGCGACACCGAGTCGGACGACGGCGAAGTCGTCGTCTCCCACACGTCGTTGCCACAGGCGGGATGATCTCGACGCGAGGTCGTCGAACAGCTGGCCCGGCGACGGGGACCGATCGATGGCACCCTGTCGTGCCTGCTCCGCGAGGCGTTCCGACGTTGCACTCACGTGTTCCAGTTGAGCCAACCAATCCGATGCGGCGCGACGAAACTCGGAGCGACCACCTCGCCGGTCGTCGACGAACGACCAAAGTGCCAACAGCGGGCCCATGGCGACGAACAGCAGCATCAGTTCGCTCCCCGTCACGACGAACATGGCGACGCCCAGCGCCACCGGGATGATCGACGCGCCGAGCGGGAATCGGGGTCGAGTCGGCGTCGTCGGTGGACGCTCGAGTTCGACTTCGTCGACGATGCGCGGTTCGGTCACTCGCGGTGGACGGTGGAACGCGACCGACTGGCCGTGGTTGCGTAGGTGGTGCGCCTGGCGACCGACTGGATCGACCGGCGCGAACACGAGCTCCGTCTCCCCCAACCGCAGCGTCGCTCCAGGGGGCACCTCGGTCTCCAGGTCACCAAGCCACTCGTCGTTGACCGCAGTGCCGTGCCGAGACTCCAGATCCACGACTGTGACGCGATCTGCACCGACGTCGAGGCGAGCGTGGCGGTCACGACTGATGGCGTCATCCGCCTCCAGGTCGATTGACGCGCCCACCCCGCGATGCAGGCCGTGCGGGCCATCCGCCAACACGACCCGTCGACCCGCGGCCGGACCAGCGACCGCTGAGAGTTCGACGCGCACCACCATCGCCGTCGCATGTCCCACCACGATCCGGTCTCCCCACCGCAGTTCGGCGGCGGCGCCCTCACCTGCCAGGTCCAGACGCCGTCCCGTCCGCTCGACCTGCCACGGGCCATCGACGTTCACCTCGCCAAGTTGGCCGGAGAGACCTTCGATCAACGCGGTACCCGTGGCTGCGGCCCCGATCTCCACGAACACGTCGATCTCGACCGGTGGTGAGGTTCCAGGCAGGCACAACGTCAGTCCCAGAAGCCCCACCCCTGCCGACGGTAGGGGCCGTCACGATCTGAGGCGATGAGTTGAATACCTAGTGGACGTGGGCGATTTCTCTGTGGCCGCTTCGACGATGAGCTCAAGCCGAACGCTCTCGGCACCGAGACATGAGCCATGGGAACGAGTGCGATGGGCGAAGCGCGGCGGCTGAACGGCTGGGTGGTCGATGATCGCGGCGCATCGGCGCGATTGGCCGGCGGTTGGCTGACCTCGCTCGGGGTGCTCCTCGGTGCCTCCGGGCTCATGATGCTCGCCATGCACCGAGCCTGGGCCGGAGCCGCCACGCCGGGAGTGCTGTTCGTGGTCATCGGTGTCGGGCTCACCTACGGGGGTTGGTCGTGCCTTCGACGCGCCGACGCGCAGCGAGCCCGGCTCATGGTGCCGATGACCTTCCCCACGCGGCGCGCGGTCGTGCGACCTACTCCGTCTGGCAACACTCGCCACCGAGTCGACCTCGTCCCGATGGCTGCGCTGACCACAGGTCGCTGACCTCCGCCACCGAAGGTAGAACTTCATCGGTTGCGTCCGGCAGGTCCACATTCGAGACTCTGCGTTCGTGGACGACCGCACACCAGCCCCACCTCGGCGGCCTCCTCGACCGTGGTGGCAGCGCCTCCGATGGGACCGGCTGGCGATCGTGCTCACTCCGCCGACCTTGCTCGTGATCGTCCTCGGGATGCTGCTCGCCGATGGCTCCAGTACCGTCTCTCCCAACCGCACCCCGGCATCGACGACCACGACCACGTGGCGAGCCCCCCGGACTTCCTGCCGAGCGGTCGCG
>JBBQLA010000065.1:0-8946 GCA_038327485.1 Acidimicrobiales bacterium | reverse complement strand
GACATCGCCTACTTCCACAGCGGCTACTACCCGGTGCGGGCGGCGGGTGTGTCGTACGAGTTGCCGAGCTGGGGCACCGGACAGTGGGAGTGGAAGGGGCGCCTCGATTGGCATCGCCAGCCGCAAGGGATCAACCCACCGTCGGGTGAGTTGGTGTCGTGGAACAACAAGGTGGCCGACGGCTGGACCTCGGCCGACAACGACTGGGCCGTCGGTGCCGGGCAGCGGGTGGATCTCATCGCCGAGCGTGCGGCCGACCTGCATGACGCCACGCCGGCCGATGTGGTGAGGGTGGTGCAGGACGCCGCCACCGCGGATCTTCGAGGCGAACGAGCGGTCACCGCCATGCTGGCAGTGCTCGCCGCCACGCCCGCACCGAGCAAGCAGCTGGATCAGCTGCGGAAGTCGTTGGCCACGTGGGCTGTAGCGGGAGCGCATCGCCGTGACCGCAACGACGACGGCTTCTATGACGATCCGATGGTGCCCATCGTCGACTCGTTATTCGTGCCGTTGGTGAATGCCGTGTTCGGGGCGGGGCTGGGCGACTACTTCAACGATGACCATCGTCGGCCGGCCAAGCTCGACACCACGCCGTCGCTGACCGGGAGTGCCTTCAGCCACGGTTGGTACTCGCTGGTGACGACGGACCTTCGTCGGGTCGCGGGGGCCGAGGTCACCCCGGTCGGCGCGGTGAACTTCTGTGGTGGAGGCAATCTGGCGGCATGCTCGCGGCAGCTGTGGGACACGTTGTATTCGGTGCAGCAAGTCGTGCCGCCGTTCCTGAAGCCAACGATTCTGGAGCGGATCCGATTCATCCCCTTCCTGACCGACGCGGCGTCGATGCGTTGGGTCAATCGCTCGACGTATGAGCAGGTGATGAGCTTCGGAAGTCGCTGACGCCACGTTCGTCATCTGCGCCACACGATGGTCGTACGATTCGCTCGTGGGACTGCGCCGCTGGTTCATTGAGATGTTGTCGAGGGGCACCGACACCTCCGACCTCGATGAGCTCGTGGACTTCCAGAAAGTGTCGCTCTCAAGGGGACCGCTGCAGGTGCACGCGCTGCAGGAGAGCGGCATCCAAGCGGTGTCAATCGAATGCATGAGCCGCAACGGGCCGTACTCCCGGGTGATGGTTCGACGCCGTGACCTCGCCGAAGCGCTCGCACGGCACGACGACAACTGAATCTGGCGCACCTACTGCATGAGGCGCATCTCGACTCCGCCAGGACGAGGCCTGAAGCCGCGTGATTCGTAGAGGGACCGCCCGTCGTCAGTGGCGTGCAGCTCGACGCGGCTGATGCCCCGCGCGTCGAGTTCGCTGATCAACCGATCGAGCACCGCACTGGCGAGTCCCCGGCGGCGATGATCTCGCTCGGTCGAGATGGAGCTGATGCGAGCCTCGTAACCGGTCGGGTTTCTGGGGCCCGGCAGCTGCCGGTTGATCGACGCCATTCCCGAAGCGATGAGCTCGGCGTCATGGTCCGACGAATCGATCACCACCGCAATCAGCGTGCCGGCGGCGAAGCGCTCCGCGAGCGCACACGTAGCAACGCTTCGCCAGTCGGTCTGGTCCGAATCGACGCCCATCGAGTCGAACATGACGGCTCGAAGCCGGATCAGTTCCGGGATGTCGTCGGCGCTCGCCAGTCGGGGGAGCTGGGTGCTGCGGTCGATCACGATCGCCAGTCTGCCGGGATGGGGATTCAGGCGGCGAGCAGGTTCGAGAGGAACACGTCGAGCGCGTATCGGGTCAGGCGCTCACCATTGCCATCGGATCTGGGAGTCTCGGGGCCGAAGTGTGCGGGTGGCTCAGGCAGGGTGCTGATCAGCGGAAGCCGACCGAGATCGGGCGGCGGGCCAGGCGCTGGACCGGGTGGCCCGGTGGATCCGAGGCACTTCTTGCCGTCGTAGAAGGTCACCTGGGTGCCCTGGGGAACGATGTTCCAGCCGCGTCGGTGAAGTTCGTGGTGGTGGTATGAGCACAGCAACACTCCGTTGGGGAGGTCGGTGGCGCCCTGATCGTTGGCCTCGTCGATGTGGTGTGCTTCGACCCATCGAGTCTGAGTGCAGCCCGGGAACTCGCACCCGCCGCCTCCTCCCGAGCGGTGTCTCATGGCCCTTCGCTGATGTCGATTGAAGAGCCGGGCGGTGTTGCCGAGCCAGAGCGGGGCGCCGTCGTGTTCGATCAGGAGCTGAAGATCGGCGTCGCACACGATGCGGGCGAGCTCGCGGTTGGAGAGATGATGTGCGGTGTCGCACAGATAAGCGCGAGATCCGAGCCCGATCGGGAGGGCCGAGTCGAACTCGAGGTGGAGTGCGGCGGCGAGTGTGGCGATGTCGCACGTGACCTGAACGGCGAATCGTTCCCCACCTCGGTTGGTGATGCCGGCGGTGTTCACGGCTTCGAGTGCGGTGCTGGCGAGCGCGGCGGTGATCGCGTCGCCCGAGAGTCGGCTGGTCGCGCCGAGACCGGCACCGGCGCAGGCGCGTTCGGCGGCGACGCGGGCCGCTTCGCGCGCCTGCCTGAGGAGCGCGCCGGTGGTGGGATCGAGGGCCGCGTCGACGCGCTGTCGTCCGTGGTCGTCGATCCAGTCGCGCCACCACAGGTCGAGTTCGGGATCGGTGGGGTCGATCGGATCACCGCCGGCGGTGGGACGGAGTTCGCGGTACGACGCCAGGACCCGCGCCGCCTGCGCCGGTGTGCAGCAGCGCACGATCTCGGAGACCGCCGCCTCGTTGGTCGGAGTGGCGACGCGTGCTGCTGCGGAGACCAGACCGATCGACATGCGCCCGGCGTGGGCATCGGCCATCAGAGACGGAACGGAGTCGATCCGGGCGGCGAGGCTGGCAAGGCGTCGCGAGTCACCGATGGTGAACTTGGTGCGCACGGAGATCCACTGGCCGTGGGTTCGGTATCCGCCGCTCTGCCAGCCCTGGGCCGTGTCGTGCTGCGAGAGGGTGGTGACGAGCTCGGCCTCGAGCGCGTGGATCTGTGCTGCGAGTACACCGATGCGGTCATCGAGCTCACGCCGAACCCGCAGCTGCTCCATCACCTCCGGCCTGATCACCCCTTCGGCCATGACTCTGACTATATCGAACAAATGTTCGATTCGCAAGGGGTTCCAGGTCGAATTCAGGCGGCAGCGAGATGGGCCGCCCGGCGGGCTTCGTCGGCATCCCAGCCCGACACCCAGTAGCGCTCACCGTCCAGCCTGACCGTGGCAGTTCCACCTCCCGAGTACCCGAGCGCGCCGGCCCGAACGAATCGGCCGACCACTGCGTCGAGCCGGCTCGGGTGAATGCGCACGTGGCCGACCACGATCACCTCGTCGTTGGTCGTCGCGATGGTGACGGTCCTACGCAGGGCCAGGATCACGACCACGCAGACGGCGCCGATCACCAGGGCACCGAGCGTCGACAGCGCCACGCTGTCGCCTGGCATTCCGAACAGCACTGCGAACGCCGGTATTGCCGCCAACATCTCGCCGCCCGGCGGCACTTTTTGAACCGCTACGAACGCTGACCGCACCGAGCCGGGTTCCCCCACCATCGCCTCGATCTCCGACACTCTCGCTCGATGAGTCCTCGGTGTCGACTTGGTCACCTCGAAAGTCTCGATCAGTTCGGGGTCGAATGCGACTCGGCCCAGGCTTCGCGTATCACCTCGAGCAGTCGATCGGCGTCCTGCGCGCCGGACACGCCGTAGGCGCGGTCGATCACGAAAAACGGCACGCCGTTGATCCCGAGTTCGCGCGCCATGGCCTCGTCGGTTCGGACCTCGTCGATGTAGCGGTCGCTCTTCAATGCGGCGAGAGCGTCGTCCGCGTCGAGCCCGACGTCGGCCGCCAGCTTGGCGAGGGTGGCCCGGTCGTTGGTCGCGGCGCCCTCGGTGAAGTAGGCGTCCATCACCCGTTCCTTCATTTCACCCTGCAACCCGTGGTCGGCAGCAAAGTGGATCAGTCGATGGGCATCGACCGTGTTCGAACGCTGGGCGATGTCGAAGCGGTAGTGAAGTCCCTCGCCCCGAGCCACCTCCGCGACTCGATCCATCATCGACACGGCAGCCTCCCGACCGCCGCCGTACTTGGCAGCCAAGTGATCGGCCAGGTCACCGGTGGCGTCGGCAGGCGTCTCGGGGTCGAGCTCGAAGCTGCGCCACAGCACCTCGACCTCGTCAGCGTGCTCGAAGTTCGACAGCGCTGTCTCGAGTCGGCGTTTGCCGATGTAGCACCAGGGACACACCACGTCGGACCACACTTCGATACGCATGGTCCCTTCAACACCGTGCCGGCTCGATCCCTTCCGGGTGCCGCTCAGTCGGCGGGCAGGCCGACCAGCTCGGCCGACAGGGTCCACAATGCCCGGGCGCGGTCAGGGTCCTGCGCGTAGGTCCGCACGCCGACGCGGCTGGCGGGGTCCGAGTTGGGCTCCGCGATGTGGCAGTCCTCGAGGTAGCTACCGCCGTGGGCATCGAGTTCCGGCGCAGTGGCGGCCCACACTGACGTCGCGGCACCGGCGCGGATCGACTTCCACGACATGTCCTCGCCCTTGGGCAAGGCGGCGATGAGCGTGTTGAGGCTCTCCTCGGTCAGGTGTCGGCTGAGCTCGGTCTGGATGCCACCCGGATGCACCGAGAAGGCCCGGACGGTCGGTGAGAATCGGCGGTCGAGCTCGACAGCGAACAACGCGTTGGCGGTCTTGGCCCGTCCGTACGCCACCCAGGGCTCGTACTCGGAGTGCTCGAAGTTGATGTCGTCGAGTACGACATCGCTGAAGCGGTGACCTGACGATGACAGCGACACGACGCGGGCGGGCGCGCCGTGCAGTAGTGCGGGCATGAGCAGGTTGGTCAGCAGAAAGTGCCCGAGGTGATTCGTGCCGAACTGCAGCTCGAACCCATCGACGGTGACGCCGTGCGGGCAGGCCATGATCCCGGCGTTGTTGATGAGGACGTCGATGCGGTCGTGGTCGGCCAGGAACTCCTCGGCGAAGTCTCGGACGCTCTGCAGTGACGCCAGGTCGACCAGGCGGATCTCGAGCTGGGCGTCGGGGAGCTCGGCTCGGATGCGCGCGGCCGCGGCCGTCCCGCGGTCGGCGTCACGGACCGCCATGGTGATCGAGGCGCCGTGGGCAGCGAGGGCGCGAGTGGTCTCCTCGCCGAGGCCGGTCGACGCACCGGTGACGACGATGTGACGACCGCTCAGGTCGAGCCCCTCGAGAATTTCGTCGGTCGTGGTGTCAGGTCCGAAAGTCATGCCGCACTCTGTCACGGGCGGAGTCCCGTTGGCGGTCGACCGAGCGAGCGGACCCCCACGGAATCGTTGGGTCGGCGGCGGGTGGCGTCGTAGGTTCGGCACGTGATGAGCGAACGAACCGACGTAGTGGTGGTGGGTGCCGGCCTGGCGGGCTTGGCCGCGGCCCACACGCTGGTGGCCGCTGGACGATCTGTCACGGTGATCGAAGCGTCCGACGGCGTGGGCGGACGGGTTCGCACCGACGTGGTCCAGGGGTTCCAGCTCGATCGCGGATTCCAGGTGCTGTTGACGGCCTACCCCGAGGTGAGCCGGCAGCTCGACGTCGACGCCCTGCGGTTGCGAGAGTTCGACCCGGGTGCACTCGTGTGGATCCGCGGTCGGTTCCATCGAGTGGGCGATCCGTTGCGGCGTCCGAGCAGCGCGCTGTCATCGGCTTTGGCGCCGGTGGGCAGCATCGCCGACAAGGCTCGTCTCGCCCGACTCTTGCTGCGGCTCCGTCGGTCCGATCCGCACGCGCTCCTGCGCGGCCACGACATGGACGCCCGCGCCGCCCTCGTGGCCGACGGGTTCAGCGAGGTCATGATCGATCGATTCTTCCGCCCGCTCCTCGGTGGCATCCAGCTCGATGCGGGACTGACCGCCAGTCGCCGCATGTCCGACGTCGTGCTCAGGTCACTCGCCGTCGGTTCCTCCGCGGTGCCCGCGGCGGGTATGGGGGCGATCCCGGCGCAGCTCGCGGCAGGGCTTCCGCCCGGAACCATTCGCCTCGCCACCCCGGTCGTCTCGGTCGCAGCGGGCCGTGTGACCACGACCGCGGGCGAGGAGATCGCCGCCGATCACGTGGTGGTGGCGACCGAAGGCCCTTCCGCAGCCGCCCTGCTCGGCCTCCCCATGGTCGCATCGAGGTCGGTGTCGTGCGTGTGGTTCGCGGCGCCGATACCGCCGTTTCGGGATCGACTGATCGCGCTCGACGGCGCCGGCTCGGGGCCCGTGCTGAACGTGGCAGTGATGACCAACGTGGCGCCGGAGTACTCCTCCGACGGGCGAGCTTTGATCGCGGCGGCGTGTCCCGGGCCGTCGGGTTCGATCGACGACGTGCTCTCCCAACTTCGCGGCTGGTTCGGTGCGCAGTTGGACGGTTGGTCACACCTGAGGACCAACGTGATCGAACACGGTCAGCCGGACAGTCGACCGCCCTTCTCTCCCAAGCGTCGGGTGGCGCTGGGCGACGGACTGTACGTGTGCGGTGACCATCGCGACACGCCGTCGATCCAGGGCGCGTTGTATTCCGGTCGTCGCTGCGCCGAGGCCATCCTCGGCTCCACTGTCACGGGTGGAACATGACCTTCATGCAGTCTGCGGTCCGGGCGGCCATCGCTGCGTAGCCGGCCGCAGCGTCGGCCAGCGGGAAGTGGTGGGTGAAGATGCCATCGGTGCGCAACGCGCCGCTGGTGACGAGCGGAACCAGATCGGCCCAGGTCTGGTGCACTGGCGCAGTCGTCATGCGCAGCGTGGTGCTCTTGAACAGCGACATGAGGATGGGCATCGGGTAGGGCTCGAGGTCGTGCACGCCCACCACCGAGACGGTGCCGCTCGCTCGCACGCACATGAGCGCGTCGTCGAGGGTCTGGTTGATGGCCACGGCGTCGATGACCGCGTCGGCGCCCCGACCAGCGGTGGCGTCCATCACCGCGGCAACTGTCGGACCGTCGAGCGCGGTGGCTCCGGAGTCGACCGCCAGCGCGCGTCGGCCAGCCACCGGGTCGGCGACGAGCACCCGCTCGGCGCCGAGCGCGAAGGCGCTGCGCACGGCGCACAGCCCGACCGTGCCCGAGCCGATGACGACGACAGTGGCCCCGGGCTTGAAGTCGGCACGCTTGGCTCCGATCCAGCCGGTGTTGAGGTTGTCGGTCAGCAACAGCGCGGCCTCGTCATCGACCCCGTCGGGGACTTTCAGGAGTTGGAAGTCGGCCGAGGGCACGGCGACCGCTTCGGCCTGTCCGCCGGGCAACATGCCCGAGCCGAACACCCGCGGCCCGTCGACGCACGTGACCGGGTCGCCAGTGGCGCAGCCCGCGCAATAGCCGCAGCCGGTGACCGACGCGGTGAGCACCCGATCTCCGACCCGGAAGCGGGTCACGTCCGGGCCGACCTCGATGATCGTGCCGAGGAACTCGTGGCCCACGGCGATGCCGTCACCGACGGGGATGTCACAGTCGTAGAAGTGCAGGTCCGACCCGCAGATCGCAGTGGCGTCGACCTCCACGATCGCTCCGTCAGGTCCGGGCAGGACAGGATCAGGCGCCTCGACCACCTGCACGCTGCGAGGGCCATCGATCACGACGTGTTGCATTTGTAGAGTCTGCCCGACGGCCGCCCATCCATCGCCGGCGCCACAGAAGGACAGCAGATGCGCAATCCGCATTCGGGAGAGCCATTCGACACGAGCGACGAGGACATCGCCGCGGCGTTGCTCGACGTGAGCATCCCGACGCTCATGCTGTCGCTCGTCCACATGTCCGGTGATCCCGAGTTGATCCGCGGTCGGCTGCGCCCGGCTGGGCTGTTTCTCAACGAGGTGCAGGGCTTCATGTCTGACGAGGATCAGGCCGAGGTTCGCTCCCTCGCCCTCGAGGTGATCGCCGACTACCGCGACCGCGGTTGCCCCGAGCCCGGGCCGATCTCCGCCGAACTGCTGCACGAGATGATGCGGTGGCTGGTGTGCGAGGAGGTACCGCCGGAGTACGTCCCCATGGTGATGGAGGAGATGGAGCTCGACGGGACCGATGCACGCCAGGCCGCGCCTGTGGCGGATGGCGACGCGGCTCGGGCCCAGTTCCCGGTCGTCGTGATCGGGTGCGGGCAGTCGGGTCTGCTGGCCGGAATCCGACTGCAGGAAGCGGGTCTGCCCTTCACCATCATCGAGAAGAACGCCGGAGTGGGCGGGACGTGGTTCGAGAACTCGTACCCCGGCGCCCGCGTTGACGTGGGCAACCACTTCTACTGCTACAGCTTCGAGCCGAGCGACGCCTGGACCGAGTACTTCGCCCAGCAGCCCTAGCTGCAGTCGTATTTCGAAGGAGTGATGGCCAAGCACGGTATCGGCCCCCACGTGCGGTGGCAGACCGAGGTGATCAGCGCCACATGGAACGACGAGCGGGGTATCTGGTCGGTACTGGTCCGCGATCACGAGGGCGCGGAGTCAGTCCTCGAGGCCCGCGCCGTGATCAGCGCGGTGGGACAACTCAACCGGGCGTTCGTCCCGGAGATCGCCGGGGCCGATTCCTTCGCCGGGCCGAGCTGGCATTCGTCGCGATGGAATCACGACGTCGACCTCGCCGGCCGGCGCGTCGCCATGATCGGTGCCGGCGCGAGCGGGTTCCAGATCGCCCCGACGATCGCCGGCGACGTCAAGCGGCTGACCGTGTTCCAACGGACCGCGCAGTGGATGTTCCCCAATCCGAACTACCACGCAGCGGTTGGCGACGGTGTGCGCTGGGCCTTGCGCCATCTGCCGTTCTACGGGCGGTGGTATCGCTTCCTGATCGTCTGGCCCGGGTGCGACGCCGGGCTCGTGGCGGCGCGAGTCGACCCCGACTATCCCGATCAGCAGCATGCCGTGAGCGAGATGAACGCCTTCGCCCGCGAGATGTTCTCCGAGTGGATCACCAGCCAGGTCGGCGAGGAT
>JBBQLA010000064.1:0-8955 GCA_038327485.1 Acidimicrobiales bacterium | reverse complement strand
GAACAGTTGATGCCGAAGAAGGCCGGCCGGTCCTCACCACACGCCGCGTCAACGGACTCGATCGCCTCTTTCAGCGTCGGGCCTGAGTGCAGGCGGTGGTTACTGTCCAGCGTGAACAGAACCGACGCAGGCAACCCCGCTCGAGCCGCAGCACGGGCCACGCCGACCGCCTCGGGGACGCTGTTGAACGTCATGGCCTCGACCAGGTCCACCTCGGCGGTCGCCAGTGTCGCGATCTGGGTCGAGTGATACTCCTCGGCTTGCTCCGGGGTCATGGGCTGATCGAGCGAGTACGCGTCGCCGCGTGGTCCGACGATGCCGACGAACATCAACGCGGGCAGCCGATCGGCGTACGGCCGGGCGACGTCGCGCAGGAACTCGATGGCGCGCACTTGCATCTCTTCCAATGCAGTCGGCGAGTAGCCGAGCAGCCCTGCCCAGTCCGGGCTCGCCCGGTAGTCGAACCCGCCGATCAATGCGCCGAACCTGTGGGCACACGCTGTGTCGAGGTAGCGCTCATACATCCCTCGCAACTCAGCGACCGCACGGGGATCGTCGAGCAACGGGAACAGGGCGAACTCGGGTAGCTCGAACCCGAACTTGTACATGATCTCAGTCTCCTGACCCCCTTCGGTCAGGTAGTACAGACCGTCCTGCTGCAGTGGGAACGAACCAGACATCTCACACCCCCATCGTCTCGCGCGAGTCTCGCGGACGAGACCCATCGATGCCACGAATGCTGGCATTGACCGGGACCCAAGCCGCGCCGAGGGACCCGTCATGAGCGGCCTGCCCCGTCGGCGAGCGTGAGATCGATCACTTGGAGTTGTTCGCCGGCGATGAGGTGCAGGACGCCGCTTCGGATCTGGGTCCGAGGTTGCGTTCGATCTGCCATGACGTCTCGGGAATGACCGGCGCCGGCACCACGAGCTCACCGCGGTGTTCCCGGAGCAGATCCGAACATCGTGGGTGGTCAACGTCGTCGGTGTCGGCGGCGGCAAGCGCGTCGGCGGTCAGCTCGATCGTCACGGTCGTGGCCCCAAGTGGAGAAGGCGGCGCTCACCGTCGACACGGCGCCCCGCTCCAAGTCGCGGCGCTCGTCGAGCCCCCTGTGACCATTCTGTGACCACAGCTCCGTTTCGTCATCGTGCTCACCGACTGATCCCCAGCAATGACAAGGGTCTCAGCGGGTGAGAGTGGTGCCCGGGGTGGGATTCGAACCCACACGCCCTCTCGGACAAAGGATTTTGAGTCCTCCGCGTCTGCCATTCCGCCACCCGGGCCCGGCGGGCAGCGTAGCGTCTGCGACGTGACCGGATCATCGACCTCCTCAGGACACAGCCGCGGTCGCCGGCTCGCCCGCTGGAGCATCGTCGGAACCATGGTCGCGGTCATCGGTGCGCTGCGTGAACGCGCCTTCGCCACCAACCGGGATCGTCACCCGCTCGTGGTGCCGCCCCCATCGAGCGACGCCAGTCCGGAGTGAGCGCTCACATCGGTGTGCTCGGTTGCGGCCGAGCCCACCCCGACGACCAACTGACCAACGCGGATCTCGAGGCTCGCCTCGACACCTCGGACCAGTGGATTCGCGATCGCACCGGCATCAACTCGCGATGGATCGGTGGGACCACCACCCAGCTGTCGACCGACGCCGCCACCATCGCTCTCGACGCTGCCGGAGTTGACGCCTCCGAGCTCGGCACGATCGTGGTGGCCACGTCGACGCCTGACCGCACCATCCCGTCGACCGCCGCGCTGGTGGCTCGCGAGCTCGGATCGAACGCCGGCACGTTCGACGTCAACGGCGCGTGCGCCGGATTCGTGTATGCCCTCGGTTCAGCCGTCGGATGGGTCGAGCTGACCGGCAAGCCGGCGCTGGTGATCGGCGCTGACGTCATGTCGCGCATCGTCGACCCCGACGATCGCGGCACGGCCATCCTGTTCGGCGACGGTGCCGGGGCAATCGTCCTCGCTCCCAGCGCTGACATCGCTGACATCGACCGAAGCGCGCTCCTGGCGTTGCACGCCGGAACCGATGGCGCCACCGTCGAGATCCTGGAGTGCCAGACCGGCGGCTTCCTGCAGATGGAAGGACAGGCCGTGTTCAAGATCGCTGTGCGGGCAGCGGTGGAGTCGATCTCGACCGCGTTGACAACAGCCGGCCTGACCCCAGCCGAAATCGGGTTGTTCGTGCCCCACCAAGCCAACGAGCGCATCACCCGCGCGATCGCCCAGCGCCTCGACCTCGGGCCTGAACAGGTGGTCTCGACACTGGCCGACACCGGCAACTCGTCGGCGGCCACCATCCCCTACGCACTCAGCGTCGCCACCGACGAAGGCCGTCTGCCACGAGGCACCATCGTGGTGCTGTGCGGGTTCGGGGCCGGGATGACCTGGTCCACCGCCGTCCTGCGATGGTGAGCTGGCCACTGTGTCGTGCGTCGGAGGTAACCCACCGCGGAGTCCTGAAGTCGAACCACGCAGATGACTGACGGTGACGAAGGGCGCATCGCCCTGGTGACGGGCGCCGCGCGAGGTCTCGGCCTGTGCATCGCTACCCGTCTCGCGGCCGACGGGCACCGGGTGATCGGCACCTGCCGGGGTGAGCATCCCGAGGTGGCCGGTGTCAGCTGGGTCACTTGCGACGTGACCGACCGGGAATCAGTCGACGCTGCCTTCACAGAGATCGAGGCGAGCCATGGCCCGGTCGAGATCCTGATCGCCAACGCCGGCACCACCCGCGACGGGCTCGCGCTGCGCATGTCCGATGACGACTTCGCCTGGGTACTCGACACCAACCTGGTCGGGTCGTTCCGATGTGCCCGACGCGCCGCGGCCAAGATGGTCCGCGGTCGCTGGGGCCGCATCATCTTCATCTCGTCGGTCGTCGCTCAGATGGGACAGGCCGGCCAGGTCAACTATGCGGCATCGAAGGCGGGCATCGAGGGCATGTCGCGCTCGCTGGCCCGAGAACTCGCCAGCCGCAACATCTGCGTCAACGTCGTCGCTCCCGGCCCGCTCCCCACCGACATGCTCGACGCGCTCTCCGACGAGCGCCGTGCCGCCATCGCCGATGCCGTCCCGTTGGGGCGTCTGGGCACGCTCGACGAAGTGTCGGCGGCAGTAGCATTCCTCGCCAGCGACGACGCCGGATACATCACTGGCGTGACGCTCGGCGTCGACGGCGGCCTCGGCATCTAGATCAGCAATTTTCCACAGCAACTTCTGCACAACCACCCCTCCCCCAAGACACAGAGAGACACACACATGAGTGACGACAACTTCGAACGATTCAGCAAGTGCGCCGTCGAGGTCCTCGGCGTCGATGCGTCGAAGATCACGCGGGAGGCCAGCTTCGCTGACGACCTCGACGCCGACAGCCTCGACCTCGTCGAGCTGGTCATGGCGCTCGAGGAAGAGTTCGACGTCTCCATCGAGGAAGAGGAACTGGCCGACGTGACCACTGTCGGCGGCGCCTACGACGTGCTCGCCAGCAAGCTCTGACCTTGAGCTCTGTCGAGTCAGGGGGTCGACACCGCGTCGCGGTGACGGGTCTCGGGGTGATCTCGTCGTGCGGGATGGGTCGCCAGGCGTTCTGGGATGGCCTGCTGCGTCCAGCCGAGGGGGCGGTTCGTCGGGTCGATGACTTCGACCCGACCCCCTACTTCGACAACCCCAAAGAGATTCGGCGCGCCGACCGCTTCCAGCAGTTCGCGCTGGCCGCAGCAGCAGAAGCGTGGGAACACGCCGGCAGCCCGACGGGCCTCACCGGCCCCCGGGCCGGTACGTGGATCAGCTCGGGCATCGGCGGTCTGGGCTCCCTCGAGGAGCAGATGGGCGTGCTGCTGGAGAAGGGCCCCCGCCGGGTCTCTCCGTTCCTCGTGCCGATGATGATGGCCAACGCCGCCGGAGCAGCCGTGTCGATGCGGTACAAGCTGCAGGGCCCATGCGAGAACACCGTGACGGCGTGTGCTGCGGGTACCCATTCGATCGCCAACGGCGCTCGAATGATCATGGACGGGCGCTGCGACCTCGTCATGGCCGGTAGCTCCGAAGCCGCCACCACACCCGTCGCGCTCGCCACGTTCGGCAACATGACCGCGCTGAGCACCTCGGGCAACAGCACTCCATTCGGCCCCGATCGTGACGGCTTCGTCATCAGCGAAGGGGCCGCCGTGCTGGTCCTCGAGAACTGGGACGTGGCCACCCAGCGGGGGGTGACGATCCTCGGCGAGATCCTCGGGTCGGGATCCTCCGCCGATGCCCACCACATCACTGCGCCGGCGCCCGGTGGAGAAGGCGCCATCCGTTCGATGCGTGCGGCACTGGCCGACGCCGGGATCGAGCCGGCCGACATCGCCGCCATCAACGCCCACGGCACGTCGACACCGCTCAATGACAAGGCCGAAGCCGAAGCAGTCGGCACGGTGTTCGGCTCCCCGAGCCCACCCATCTCATCGATCAAGGGCGTCACCGGCCACTCCCTGGGCGCAGCCGGCGCCCTCGAAGCGGTCTCGGTGATCCTGAGCTTCGAACACCGGGCCCTGCCTCCCACCATGGGCACCGTCTCCATCGACCCCGAGCTGGGCGACCTCGACCTGATCCTCGGCACGCCACGTTCGTGGCAGCCGGGTATCACCATCTCGAACTCGTTCGGCTTCGGCGGCCACAACGGCAGCCTCATCATCGGCCCACCCAGCTGACCCACCCGTTTCGTAGTGCCATCGCGTACACCGACGTACCGGTCGGCGCGACAGAACGGGGAGCGGGTCAGGCGAAGACGAACATGAGTGACGCCTCGACGGCGCGCTGGCCGTCGACGGTCGCTCGGGACATGCCCTTGCCACCCCGGGCCGACAGCCGATCGAGTTCGACCGACAACGTGACGGTGTCGCCCGGCACCACCTGACGCCGGAAGCGCGCGCCGTCGATGCCGCCGAACAACGGCAGTCGCCCGGCGAACCGCTCGTCAGCCAACAGCGCGCACGCCGCAGTTTGCGCCAGCGCCTCACACAACAACACACCGGGCACGATGGGACGGCCAGGGAAGTGGCCCGACAGGAACCACTCTTCGCCGGTGATGTGCCACTCGCCGATGGCGGACTGGCCCGCCACCAACTCGATGAGGCGGTCCACCAGCAGGAAGGGCGGCCGATGAGCGATCAACTCGTCGGGGCGCGGCAACTCGCGATCGAGCGACTCCGTCACCCTCGCAGTGCCTTGAGGAGGTTCGTCGGAGTGTCCTTGGGGCTGATCTTGTACCAGACGTTCGACAACTTCCCGGTGGAGTCGACGAGGAAGGCCGAACGCACAATGCCCATGTACGTCTTGCCGTAGAGCCTTTTCTCACCCCAGGTGCCGTACTTTTCGGCCACCTCGTGCTCGGGATCGCTCAACAGCGGGTAGCCCAGCGAGAACTTGGTGTCGAAGCGTTGCTGCTTGGCCGGCGTATCGGGGCTGATCCCGAGGATCTGCACGTCATCGATCTCCGCCGCCACGTCACGCAGTCCGCAGGCCTGCGTCGTACAGCCCGGCGTGTCCGCCTTCGGATAGAAGAAGATCATCACCGGACGCCCGGCGAACTCCTTGAGAGAGCGCTTGGCGCCCGTCTGATCGAGGAGGGTGAAGGCCGGGGCCTTGGTTCCGACGGCGAGGGGCGGTGCGGCTGACATCGCCGCAACCTACCCCTCGACCAGCGTCGGGGACTGCTTGTGTTACTTCGGTGCTGGCTTGTCGCCCTTGGCGATCGCCTTCAGGGTGGCACCGGCGGTGATCTTCACCTTGGTGCCGGCCTTGATCTTGATCTCGGCGCCGGTCTGCGGGTTGCGAGCGGTGCGAGCAGAGGTCTTGGCCTGCTCGAACTTGATCCAACCGGGAATCGTGATCGCTTCCTTGTCCTTGGACACCACCTGGGCGATCACCTCGAAGAAGGTGTTCAGGACGGCATCGACGTCCTTCTTGGTGATGTCGGTGCGACGGGAAATCGTCTCGACGAGCTCTGACTTGTTCATCGCTGCCTCCTGAGGCCTTGTATTCCTTGAATTACAACGGCGTAACCCTACAGAAACCAGGGGGACACGTGGGGATGCTCGGAAATTCTCCGGAATGTGTTCGGAGGCGGCCGCGAATCAGAGATCGTCGAGCGCGGTGCGGAACGTGCCGATCAGCTCCGCGATGCCGGCCGGCGTTCCGTCGCTGAGCATCCGACGCACGATGGCCGTGCCCACCACGACGCCGTCGGCGACCGCGCACACCTCGGCCGCCTGGGCGGGGCTGCCGATGCCGACTCCTACCAACACGGGGGTATCGGTGATGGCCTTCAGTCGTCGAGCGATCACCGTGGCCGACGCTGCGAGCGAGTCGCGCTCGCCCGTGATGCCGAGGAGTCCGACGCCGTAGACGAAGCCGTGTGAGCGGGCGCACACGCGGGCGAGCCGCTCGTCGGATCCGGTCGGCGCCGCGAGCATCACGGTCTCGACCCCCGCCGCGTCGGCCGCGTCGGTCCATGGCACCGACTCCTCGAGCGGGATGTCAGGGAGGATCGCCGCGGCGACCCCGACCTCGGCACACCGATCGGCGAAGCGTTGCCACCCGAATCGGTAGACCAGGTTGCCGTAGGTCATCACCGTCACGGGAACTCCGCAGTCGAGGTCAGCGATGGCGGTCAGCACCGCTCCCGGTGTGGTGCCCCCGGCCAAGGCGATCTCGTTGGCCTCCTGGATGACCGGGCCATCCATCACCGGGTCCGAGAAGGGGATGCCGACCTCGATGGCGTCTGCTCCGGCGTCGGCCGCGGCTCGGATCATGTCCTGCCAGTCACCGAGCCCGCCGGTCAGATAGGCCACCAGCGACTTGCCGCCGCTGTCACGACGCGCCCGCAATGCGGTCTCCAGCGGCCCGGTCTCCAGCGGCCCGGTCACTGGTCGGTTCCGAGCAGCGAGGGGCCGAGGATGTCCATCATCTGGCCGACGTCCTTGTCGCCACGCCCCGACAGGTTGATCAACACACTCTTGCCCCGCAACGACTCGCGCTCACGCGCTACCCAGGCGAGGGCGTGGGCCGACTCCAGTGCCGGGATGATCCCCTCGGTTCGGCTGAGCAGGACGAAGGCATCGATCACCTCGGCATCGGTCACGCTGGGGTATTCAGCCCGTTTGGTGGCCGCCAGGTTGGCGTGCTCGGGGCCGACGCCGGGGTAGTCGAGGCCGGCCGAGATCGAATGGGCCTCCTGCACCTGGCCGGCTTCGTCCTGCATGAGGTAGGACCGCATTCCGTGCACGATGCCGGGCACACCGTGGCCCACTGCGGCGCCGCCCGCCGGTTCGACGCCGACCAGCCGGGCCGATCCCTCAGCGAACCCGCTGAAGATTCCGGCCGCATTCGATCCGCCACCCACGCACGCCACGACCACGTCGGGATCGCCACCGAGCAGCGCCAGGCACTGCTCCGCCGACTCGATGCCGATCACCCGGTGGAACTCACGAACCATCCACGGATAGGGGTGTGGGCCCATGACCGAACCGAGGCAGTAGTGACTCTCCTCGACCGTCGCCACCCAATCCCGCATCGCCTCGTTGACAGCATCCTTCAAGGTGCGGCTCCCCGATGACGCCGGGCGCACCTCGGCGCCCAACAGTCGCATCCGAAAAACGTTGAGCTCCTGGCGGGCCATGTCGACATCGCCCATGTAGACCACACACGACATCCCGAGCAGCGCCGCGGCGGTGGCGGTGGCCACGCCGTGCTGTCCGGCCCCGGTCTCGGCCACCAGGCGTCGCTTGCCCATGCGCTGGGCCAACAGCGCCTGGCCCAGGACGTTGTTGATCTTGTGGCTGCCGGTGTGGTTGAGGTCTTCACGTTTGAGGAGGACCCGCACTCCCCCGAGCTCCTCGCTCAATCGATGGCACTCGGTGACCGGTGACGGTCGGCCGGCGTAGTCCTTGAGCAGCCGATCGAGCTCAGCGCGAAAGATCGGGTCGGCCCATGCCTCGCGGAACGCCGCCTCGAGCTCCTCACAGGCCGGCACCAACGTCTCGGGCACGAATCGGCCGCCGAACTCACCGAATCGACCCTGCGGGCTCGGTTCGCCCATCGACTTGACCATGCTCAGCTCCTGACGACGACCCGGCCAGTATCGGCCAGGGGGTCGACGTGGGCCCAACTGATTCAGCGGTGCCGCAGCACCAGCGCACCGGGCTGTGGCTCAGGGCCGTGGTTCGGGGCGGTGGTCAGGCGATCGGCGTGAGGTTGGCGAAGGCCCGGGCGTGGTCGATGGCGGCCTGGCGTTCGTCAGTGGCAGCAGCAGAGCCCACCAGCTCGTAGCTCGACCGGAACTCCTCCTTGACCTCGCCGTGCTCATCGATCAACCACACCATGGCCAGACGGCGGGGAACCTTGACCCGATCGGGGCGTTCCAATGTGCCGAACACGATGTCGAACAGCGGGTGGGTCACACCATGATTCGACATGGGATGACCGAAGTGGTGATGGAAGTGGTGCTTTCGCAGCGACGCCTCCCATCGATTCTTGGGTGCCCGCAGATGCGACTGAGCGTGGTGCCACTCGTAGAAGAAGTACCCGACGATCCAGCCGGCGCCGAACGACCACCCCGCGGCCGGCCCCGTGAGCCATGTGGCCAACAGTCCCCAACCGAATCCCGTCAACACCACCCCGAACCATGCCAACAGGATCACCGGATCGAAGCTCCACATGGCCCGCACGTGATGATCGAGGTGCTCACGAGAACCCAGGCCCCTGCCCTTCATCTCGTGGAAGGCCCAGCGATGCAGCACATACTCACCGAACGTCCAGAAGGCTGCACCGGTGAGCACGGCCGCCGGGATGGTGAGGAGCGTCAGAAGCACATGCACGTGTACAGAATAGCAGAACGTGAAGGACTTTCACACTTTTGTTTCGGGCTGTCTCTCAGCCGTCGTAGGACCAGTCGAAGAGCAT
>JBBQLA010000063.1:0-8977 GCA_038327485.1 Acidimicrobiales bacterium | reverse complement strand
GTCCTCGAGATCTCGACGCCTGCGTCGAACCTCGACGAGACCGATCGCTTCCTCCGTCTCGCGGACGATGTCGTCCGCCACAAGATCATCCGTCTGCCCGACAAGGAGGCCACTCGTCGTGGTCTGCTTGGCGAGCCGGCTGTTGGCTGAGCGAGGAGCACAGACATGGCAATGGACAACACCGTCACCGTCACCGGGACCGTCGGACGAGACCCCGAGATGCGGTTCACGCCTTCGGGCCAGGCCGTCACCAATTTCAGCATCGCGGTGAACCGCCGCTGGACGAACAAGCAGACCAACCAGCAGGAGGAAGCGACTTCCTGGTTCGACATCGTGGCCTGGGGCCAGTTGGGCGAGAACGTCGCTGAATCCATCCAGAAGGGCAACCGCGTCGTCGTGACCGGTCGCCTCGATCAGCGTTCCTGGGAGAACCAGGAAGGCGACAAGCGATCCAAGGTCGAGATCGTGGCCGACGAGGTGGCACCGTCGCTTCGGTGGGCGAATGCAGTGGTGACCCGCAATGAGCGTCGCGAGGGCGGCGGAGGAAACTACGGCGGCGGCAGCCAGGGCCAGTCAGGTGCAGCACCTGCGCCGGCACCGGCGGCGGCACCGGCCGGATACGACTACGACGAGGAGCCCTTCTGATGAAGGCGAAGAGCAGCCGCAGCAGCACCAAGCCCCGTGACAACGGGCGCCGGATGAAGAAGAAGGTGAGCATCCTCGTCCAGGAGTCCGTCGACTACATCGATTGGAAGGACGTGAACCTGCTTCGTCGTTTCATGTCGGATCGGGCCAAGGTCCGGGCTCGGCGTGTGACCGGGAACAACACCCAGCCGCAGCGTCAGATCGCCGCGGCGATCAAGGTCGCCCGCGAGATGGCCCTCTTGCCGTACAAGAGCAACGTGACGACCCAGCGTGGTTCGCGTTCACGTCGTGACGACGATGGCGGCGAACGCCGTCCGCGTCGCGATCGTGACGAGTCGAGCGAGGAATTCGCTCCGATCGATGCCCCGACCGAGTCGGCTGACGCCGCGACCGAGTCGGCTGACGCCGAGGTCGAGGTGGACGCATGAGTATCGACGTGAAGGTTGTTCTCCGCTCCGATGTCAGCGGTCTCGGCAAGCGTGGCGACGTCGCTGACGTCGCTCCGGGTTTCGCTCGCAACTACCTGGTGCCCTACGGCCTGGCCTTCGTCGCCACCGCCGGCGCCGAGGAGCAGGCAGCTTCCATGCGGAAGAACCGCATGCTCAAGGATGCTGCTGATCGCACCTCCGCTCAGGAGATTGCCAGCCACCTGGTGTCGAAGGTCATCGCGGTCTCGGCCCGCGCCGCAGACGGCGGCAAGCTGTTCGGCTCCATCACCGTGGCCGAGATTGCCGACGCTGTCGCCGCGCAAACCTCGGCTGTGATCGACCGCAAGTCGATCCATCTGACCGAGCCCATCAAGGCCATCGGCACCCATCAGGTGCCGGTCCGTCTGCACGCCGAGGTCGAATTTCCGCTCACCGTCGAGGTTTCTGGTTCCTGATCCGGCTTCGGCCGCCTTGTCCACAGGTCATCCACAGCTGACTGCACTGATAGTGCGGGGGTGTACCTCTGGTTGCCCACAGGTAAAGGGCGACAGGATGGTTGATCATGGCTGAACCGATGCGAGTGTTACCCGGCGGGGGTGGTGGCGGCAACGCTTCCCGAGTTCCGCCGCACAATCTCGATGCCGAGGAGTCCGTCCTCGGGGCGATGTTGCTCAAGTCGCAAGCCGTCGCGGACGCCGTTCAGACGTTGCACGCTGACGACTTCTACAAGCCGGCGCACGGCCACATCTTCGAGGCGATCTCATCGCTGTATGCCGGCGGCGAAGCCATCGATCCCGTCACCGTCGCCGAGGAGCTCAAGCGGGCCGGCCTGCTCGACGCCATCGGCGGCCCGGCGGTGCTGCTGACGGTCCAGTCACGCACCCCCGCCGTGTCGAATGCAGCGCACTACGCCCGCATCGTCGAAGAGAACTCACTGCTTCGGCGGCTGATCACCACGGCTGGTGAGATCGCCGAGCTGGGCTTCCATCCACCCGACGAGGTGTCCGCCACCATCGATCGCGCTGAGTCACTGGTGTTCGCCATCGGGCAGAACCGCATGGCCGACACGCTGGCGCCGTTGCGTGAGCTCCTCGATGCCAGTCTCGATCGACTCGAACACCTCTACGAGAACAAGCAGGCCATCACCGGCACACCGTCGGGCTACCACGAGCTCGACGAGTTGCTCAGTGGCTTGCAGCCCAACGCGCTCATCGTGGTGGGCGCCCGGCCGGCCATGGGCAAGACAGCGTTCGGGCTCGGCGCCGCCGCCCACGCCGCCATGAAGGGCGGCAAGCCGGTCATGTATTTCTCGCTGGAAATGGGCCACCTCGAGATCACTCAGCGGCTGCTGGCGTCCGAGGGTCGCATCGACGCGACGCATCTTCGGAATGGCGCGTTGACCGACTCCGATTGGCAGAAGATCACCAAGGCCATGGGCAAGCTGGCCGAGGCGCCGCTGTGGATCGATGACAATCCCAACACGTCGGTCATGGAGATCCGGGCCAAGGCCCGTCGACTCAAGAGTCGCGTCGGCGACATCGGCCTGATCGTGATCGACTACTTGCAGCTCATGTCGGGTCGATCCAACGCCGAGAGCCGCCAGGTCGAGATCTCGGAGATCTCCCGTGGTCTCAAGATCCTCGCCCGTGAGCTGGAGACGCCGGTGATGGCGTTGTCGCAGTTGTCCCGAACCCTCGAGTCACGCTCGGATCGGCGG
This sequence comes from Acidimicrobiales bacterium, assembly GCA_038327485.1. GTDB lineage: Bacteria > Actinomycetota > Acidimicrobiia > Acidimicrobiales > Microtrichaceae > JBBQLA01. Next base: position 6,187 of record JBBQLA010000063.1, on the reverse strand, counting down.
CCGCTGCTGTCGGACCTGCGTGAATCGGGCGCCATTGAGCAGGATGCTGACGTCGTGATGTTCCTGTACCGCGACGAGGTGTACAACCCCGACACCGCCGATGCGGGCATGGCCGAGGTCATCGTGGCCAAGCACCGAAACGGGCCCACCGACACCTGTCGTCTGGCCTTCTTGCCGCGGTCGACCCGCTTCGAGAACATGGCCCGCTCCTGACCCGTGCCAAAAGTGCGAAACGAGGAGCCGTGAGGCTCCCCGTCTCGTGGTGCTTTCCAGGATTTCTTTGACGCCGCCGATTTCGTCGCTCGCTCAACGAGCTGATGCGTTCACCATCCCAAGAACCGCCGGGATGGTCAATCAGGCAATTCCACCCACGCCCGCCCCGACCGACGCCGACAACCGATCGGAGGCAGAATCGTCATCGTGGCATCGAGATGGCAGCAGGCAGATGTCCCCCGGGGAGAGGACTACGACAAGCGCTTCGAACGACTCGCTGCGGCCGGCCACGACGTGCACGGTGAAGCCAGCTTCGTCATGGGATTCGAACCGTCCACGGTGCTCGATGCAGGTTGCGGCACCGGGCGCGTCGCCATCGAGCTGGCCCGACGAGGGGTCACGGTCACGGGAATCGATCTCGATCTGCCCATGCTCCTCACCGCCCAGAAGAAGGGTCCCGCCCTCGAGTGGTTGCAGGGGGACCTTGCTGCGTTCGAGATCCCGGCGCTGCCCGATCCCAACGCGGATGAGGCCGCCCCGGACGAACCGACTCACCGCCACTTCGATGCGGTCATCGCCGTTGGCAACGTGATGATCTTTCTCGACCCGGGTACCGAGGCGGCCGTGGTGGAGTCGCTTGCCCACCACCTCGAGCCCGATGGCGTGCTGATCGCCGGATTCCAGCTGACGGCGGCCCGCTACGGCGTGGTCGCGTACGACCGCGACTGCGCCGCTGCGGGCCTGCAGTTGGCCGCCCGATACGCCTCATGGTCACGCGATCCGTGGAGCATCGACTCCGGCTACGCGGTGTCAGTGCACCAGTTCCAGCTGAACGAGTCGGTGCCGCTCGAGTCGATCCATCGAGAAGCGGTCAGGAGAAGCGATCCCGGCACCACTGCACCATGATGTCGGCTGCCTCTCGGCGGTGACCGTGCAGGTAGTGCGGCGCCCCGATCAGTTCGTGCGCCGTCACGTCGCTCGCCCCGGCAGCGTCTCGGATCGCTCGCGCCTGGTGCACCCGGATCTCGGTGTCGCCGGTCGGATGGATGACGAGCGTGGGACACGTCACCGAGCCCATGGTGTCGGCCAACTTCGCGCCCGAGGAGAGCCCCGACCACGTGGACAGCCACCCTCGGGCCGACATCGCCCGGGCCAGCCCGCCGAACCCGTAGTTGGCCACCAGCGGATCGCCAGTAGCGAACACCGATCCGAGCGCCCGCTCATCGGGCTCGATGTTCAGGTCGAGGTACGCCGGGTCGGCCAACGTTCGGAACACGGTGAAGTACGGACCGAACACGCTGCGGCGCCGAGCGTGTGACCATTCGGCGGTTCCTGGCCTCAGCCCGACCACTTCGCTCCGAGCGTCGTCGCGAGCCGCCAACGCAGCCCGAGCCGTGGCATCGATGCGGGCCACGCGATCGCGCTGGGCGGCTCGATAGCGGGTGACGAACTCATCGGTATACGAACTGGGCTGCGGCCAGGGCCGCCATCCGTTGTCCGGGTGATACATGTCGAGTGAGTCGTCGACCGAGAACGGATCGGTCTCATCGGTCACCGACGGGTCGATCACCTGCAACATGAACACTCCCTCGCCGGGGTGCGCGGCCAGCGCGATGAACCCGTCGGCCTCGATCCCACCGTGGGCCTGAGCGAGCGCCATCAACGAACCGCCACCGCTGTTGCCCAGGGCGATCACGTGCTTCGCTCCCCGCCGACGGAGCTCGTCGATCCCAGTCTTCACGTCGATGATGCACGCCTCGTGCAGGCAGTCGATGTCGTTGTTGACGTAGCGGGTCGAGAAACCCAGCACCGCATACCCCGCGGCAGCAAGCAACGGACAGGCGTAGTGAACGCTGAAGTCGCCTCGGGGATGAGTCAGCGCGATGGCGGTCGTCCAGGTGCCCGACGGTGGCGTCCAGAGGATCCCGCGCACGATCGCGCCGTCCGGCGAGATCAGTGTGATCGCCTCACGGCCGGTCTCCACCCCGGGGTCATCGGCTTCCTCAGGCCAGTAACCGAGCCAGGGTTGCGCCACCTCAGCTGGCCCAGGCCGGCCGCAGTTCCGGGTCGGCAGGGTGGAACTCGACGTTGGTGGGCGGGTCCTCGAGCGGGGGAGTTGGGTCGAGGATCGTGGCCAAGGCGTGGGCCCGGTCGTGCTCGTCGAGCGGCCGGGTGTCGAGGCACCATTCCACGAGGGTGCCGTTGACCTCGACGGTGTAGATCGACCGGCAGAACCCGTGGTCGACCTCGAAAACATCGAAGCCGTGTTCGAGCCAGCGCTTACGGCCAGTGGCCAGGTGTTCGTCGTCGTGAGCGGTGAACGCCAGGTGGTTCACCCAGTCAGGCAAGCCCACTGCCCGGGACATGGCACCGTCGACCTGGGGAAGCGCATCGACATGAAGGTCCCAGAAGGCGATCATCCCGTCCGAACCGGTGTCGTAGAAGGCGTGTTTGGCCCACCCGCCCTGCGGTGTGGCGCCGACGACGACCTTCACCAGCTCGAAGCCCATGGCCTCGGTGTAGAAGGCGTGTGTCTTCGCCAGATCTGCGGTGGCCAATGCCACGTGATGAACACCCATGTCCGACCCCCCCGGTTCCGATGAGTTTCGCGCATTCCTCCACTCGCGCCACCCTCGTGCCGATCAGAGGGACATGAGTCTCGCCGAGCCCACCTGTCCGACCTGCGGTGCACCCCTCACTCTGACCCACTCGGGCGAGCTCGACACCTGGGTGTGTCCCCAGCACCACGGCGCTGCCATGACCATGAGCGAGGCGTACCGCCACCTCCAGGACGACGAACTCGAGTCGCTGTGGCAGCTCGCCCGGTCGGCAACTCCAAGTTCGCAGGCCCGTCTGTCGCCGCTCACCGGACGTCCGATGGTCTCGGTGATCTTGCGGTACGACTCCGACGAAGCCCCCGGTGTTCCGGTGGCTGAAGGGACCGTGACCCTCGACATCGACGCGGACGAGCAGTTCATCTGGTTCGATGCCAGCGAGTTCGCGGCGCTTCCGACTGATCTTCCCAACGCCGAGCCCACCACCGAGGAGCTGGGTGCGGTCGAGTCGATCCGTGCTCGCTACGGCGAGGCCATCGTGACCGACAGCCACGACCGCACGTTGCACGACCTGGCCGAGCGTATCCAGCGACGCCTGCCCGACCTGTTCCGAGCGGACCGGTTCAGCTCGTAGCCCCGGCTCAGCTTGTCGACCCACGGTCGCTGAACGGATCGGCAGCATCGATCGCCACCGCGACCGCGTCGAGGTAGTCCGCGCGGTCCATTTCGATCACGCCGAGTCCGGCCAGGTGTGGTGTCTGCCATTGCACATCGAGGAGCGCTCCAGCACTCGTACGCAGGATCTCGACGAGCTCCACGAGGGCCACCTTCGACGCGTCGGTCTCGTGGTGGAACATCGACTCACCGGCGAACAGCCCGCCGATGGCCACGCCGTACAGGCCACCGACGAGACGCCCCGCAGGATTCCAGCACTCGACGCTGTGGGCGATGCCTCGTCGGTGGAGGTCGAGGTAGGCGTCGACGATCTCGCCGGTGATCCACCCGTGTTCGCGCGGCAGTTCGCGACAGGTGTGGATCACCTGGTCGAAGGCATGATCGACAGTCACGCGGAAGCGTCGCCGCGACCTCCGGGTCGAACGCGACACGACGAGCCCGTCGAGTGGCAGAACACCTCTCGACGACGGTGACCACCATCCCATCCGCCGGGGACGGACCGGCATGGGGAACAACCCCGAGCCGTAGGCACAGATGAGCGTCTCGGGCGCCAGGTCGGCACCGACCGCGATCAGGTCACCGTCGGAGACGGTATCGATCTCGGCCGCCGTCGGAAATCCCCACCGGCATGGCGGGAGTCCGTATCGAGCCGGCAGCTCAGCGGCTGTAGTCGTAGAAGCCCTTCCCGGACTTCCGACCGAGGTGACCGGCGGCGAGCATGCGACGAAGCGTGGGCACCGCGGCGTAGTTCGGGTCACGGAACTCCCCGTACAGGGCATCGAGGATGGCGACCGACGTGTCGAGACCGACGAGGTCGAGCAGCGCGAGCGGGCCCATGGGGAAGTTGCAGCCGCCCTTCATCGCAGCGTCGATGTCGTCGCGGTTGGCGGTGCCGTTCTCGAGCAGTCGAACGGCGTTGTTCAAGTAGGGGAATAGCAGCGCGTTCACGATGAAACCGGCGCGGTCAGCCACCTCGACGGGTCCCTTGCCGCACTTGCTGGCGAAGGCCTTGACCTCGTCGATGGTCTCGTCCGAGGCGGTCAACGGGCGGATGATCTCGACCAACGACATGGCCGCTGCCGGGTTGAAGAAGTGCACGCCACAGACACGGTCGGCTCGGCCGGTCTCGACGGCCATCTCGACGACGGCAAGCGTCGACGTGTTGGTGGCCAGGATGGCGCCGTCCTTCACGATCTGGTCGAGCTCACGGAACAGCTGCTTCTTGATGGCCAGGTCTTCGACGACCGACTCGATCACGAGATCGCAGTCGGCGAGGTCGTGCAGGCGCTCGGAGGCGGACACCCGCCCGAGGATGGCGGTGCGCTCGACGTCTTCGAGGCGGCCCTTCTCGACCTGCTTGGCCAGTGACTTCTCGAGCGACGCCACCATGGCGTCAGCCGAGGCCTGGTGCCGGGAGCGGAGCACGACCTCGAAACCGGCCTTGGCGGCCACTTCCGCAATGCCCGAACCCATGATTCCCGAACCGACGATTCCCACCCGATTGATCATTCGTACAAGTTACCCGTGGGTAGTAACGCCGATCCAAGTTCGATGGGAGACTGCCCGCCGTGGTTGGTCCCCTGGCGCTCATCGGCGGCGACGAGTTCACACCGGCGTGTGACTTCGACGCCGCACTCCTGCAGAACAGCGGTGGCACCGAGGTGCTCGTCCTCCCGACCGCCGCGGCCTACGAGCAGCCCGGCGCGGTGGTGGATCGGGCTCGCGCCCACTTCGCCGTGATGGGAGCGACGGTCGCCACGGTCGAGCTGTTCCGGCGGCGTGACGCGATGTCGCCCGACTTGGCGGCCACGGTGGCCGCAGCCAAGTTCATCTATCTGACCAGCGGCTCGCCGATGCACCTGCGGTCGGTGGTGTTCGACTCGCCGGTGTGGGATGCCGTGGTCGAAGCCTGGTCGACCGGGGCGGTGCTGGCCGCCTCCGGCGAGTCGGCCAGCGCGCTCGGCTCACACATGGTCGACCCCCGCGGCGGTGCGTTCACCCTGGGGCTCGACCTCTTCGACCATCTGACGGTGATCCCTCGGGCATCGGAATGGTCCGAGGACAAATGGCACCGCACCATTCGGCTCGCTGATCCGACCGTGACCATCGTCGGCATCGACGCCGCGACGGCCCTGATCTTCGACGGTACGACGTGGTCGACCGCGGGCGCCGGCTCGGTCACCGCGCAGCTGGCCGGTCGGAAGATCGAGCTCGACCAACTGGTGGCCGTGCGACCCTGAGGTCAGGCCTCGGTGATCGTGACCGAGTTGATCGTGACGGGCGTGGTCGGCTTGTCGCCCGAGCCGGTCGGCACGTTGTCGATCTTGGTGACCACGTCCAACCCCTCGGTGACCTGCCCGAACAGCGAGTACTTGGCGGCCCCGCCGACAGCGCTGACCAGCGTTTTGGCACCGTTGGCGCTCGCCACCACGAAGAACTGGCTGCCGTTCGTGTCGGGTCCGGAGTTGGCCATCACGACCGAACCCACCTTGTACGCCTCGGGCTTGGGCAGTTCGTCGGCGAACTTGTAACCGGGGCCGCCGGCTCCGGTGCCCTGGGGATCGCCTCCCTGGATCACGAAATCCTTGATGATGCGGTGGAAGGTGAGGCCGTCGAAGAACTTCCAGCGGGCCAACGACACGAAGTTGTTGACCGTCTTGGGGGCGATGGTCGGGTCGAGTGCGACGGTGAAGTCACCCTCGCTGGTGATCACCTTGGCCGTGTACTTCTTGGTGGCGTCGGTG
>JBBQLA010000062.1:0-9087 GCA_038327485.1 Acidimicrobiales bacterium | reverse complement strand
CGCCGACCGGATCGATCAGGCACACCACCCTTCCGGCGCCGCACAGGTTGAGTCCCGGCAGCGATTCGCCGTACGCAGAGAGATGGAAGAACGAGTCGCCGGTCAGCACGTCGGGCCGACCGATCAGCCAGTCGTAGAGCTGGCGCTGCTGGGGCTGTGTGGGGTGCAGCTCGTGCCAGGTGTCGGCACCGCGACCGGCTGGACGGAGCCGCGTCACCCGGAGCTGTGCGCCGTAGCTCTCGGCCAAGGCGTGGTATTCGTCGAGCTGGTCGACGTTGTGGCGGGTGACGACCAGGCTGATTTTGAAGGGACCGAAGTCTGCTTCGGCCAGGTTGTCCATGGCTCGACGGGCCGCCGCGAAACTGCCCACGCCACGCACCGCGTCGTTGACCTCCGCCGTCGCACCGTCGATCGAAAGCTGCACGTCGAGGTAGTCCATGGCCGCAAGTCGCTTGGCGGCAACCGCGTCGAGGTAGGTGCCGTTGGTCGAGAACTTCACGCCGACCTGATGCGTCGTGGCGTACTCCACGATCTCGAAGAAGTCGCGACGCAACATGGGCTCGCCGCCACCGATGTTCACGTAGAACACCTGCAATGCCCGGAGCTCGTCGATCACCGCGATGCACTCCTCGGTGGAGAGCTCGCGGGGATCACGGCGACCGCTCGACGACAGGCAGTGCACGCACGCCAGGTTGCAGGCGTAGGTCAGTTCCCATGTGAGACAGATCGGTGCGTCGAGCCCGGCCTTCATCTGGTCGGCCAACGTGGCGGCGGTGCGGTCAGGCAACATCTCGAACCTCGTGAATCATGTGGGAACGCTCGAGCGCATCGAGGGCGTGGGTGAAGCTGGGCCAGCGGGGCTCGGCCACGTCACAGGCCCGCAGCGCGTCTTCGACGGTGCGGTGTTCGGCGAGTGACCGCACGACGGCCACCATGTCGGGGTGGCGAAGGAAGCTGAGTCGCCGGGTGCCGAAGTGATACGCGAGCGCGCCGAACGGCTCGGGCCGAAGTGAGACCATGGGGTCCAGCGCATAGCGACCCTGCAGGTGCATCTCGTCAGTAGACGCCGCACATGCCGTCGATGGAGATCTCCTCGACGAGCAGTTCTTCCACCAACAGTTCCTCGACGACGGGCGCCGACTCGGTCTCGGCGCGGTTCGTGTCGGCGCGGTTCGTGTCGGCGCGGTTCGTGTCGGCGCGCTTCGTGTCGGCGATGGTGTTCGAGGCCATGATCGCTCCCTGGACGTGGTGTGCGCAGCGTATCGGAGCATCGACCACCCTCGGACCGGCGGCGGCAACGATTGAGGCCATGCCGCCGGACGGACCGACCCCCGACACACGAACCAATGCCGGGCGGGTGCCCGAGTCGCTCCTGGTGGCCTCGGAGTGGTCGTGGCGGGTCCTCCTGGTTGCGGTCGCCGTCGGCGCATTCGTCTACAGCGCGGCGTATCTGAGCTTCGTCGTGGTGCCGATCGTGGTCGCCATCTTCCTCACGGCGCTCCTCGACCCGATCCGGTCGCGACTCATTCGCTGGGGGATGTCGCAAGGATGGGCGTCAGGGCTGGCCTTCCTCATCGGCACCCTGCTGATCGTCACCGTGATCGGCTTGGCGGTAAGGCAGGTGGTCTCTAACTTCGATGAGCTCACGACTCAGGCCAACGAAGGCGTGAACCGGCTGACCGACATGTTGTCGAAGGCACCGTTCCACTTGAAGACCAACGGAGCCGAGAGCGCTTTCGACCGGGCGCTCGACCGGTTCAAGAAGAACCCGGCGACGGTGCTGTCGGGCGCGTTCAGCGTGCTGTCAACGACCGGCGGGTTGATCGCCAGCAGCTTGCTGACCTTCATCACCACCCTGTTCTTCGTGACCGATCGCCGGCGCATCTTCATCGGGCTCACCAGCGCGTTCGGGTCTGCGGCGCCCACCGCTCGAACTGCCGTGCTGGCGGCGTGGAACGTGCTGTTGTCGTACGTGAAGGTCACGCTCACCGAAGCGGTGGTGACCGCGACAGTGATCGGCACATCGACCGCCATCGTGGGCATCCCCATCAGCTTCACCCTGGGAGCGGTGGTGTTCCTGCTGGGGTTCATCCCCACCATCGGCGCCATCGTGTCGGGACTGCTGGTGGTGGCCGCCGCACTGGTGACGAAGGGCGTGACCCAGGCGATCGTGATGGCCATCGTGGTGGTCGTCGTGCAGCAGCTCGACGCCAACGTGTTGTACCCGCTGCTCACCAGCCGCCGACTCTCGCTGCACCCGCTGGCGTCGCTCCTGCTGGTGACGTCGGGCGGCGTGGTCGGAGGGTTGTTCGGCGCCTTCCTGGCGGTTCCGATCGCAGCGATGTTGATGGCGGCGAGGTCATCTCTCGTCGCGCAGACCCTGCTCATCGACGCCGACGCTGCGACGTAGCCGCGCCTACCGTGCCGGGATGACCAACGAACCGTGGCAGGGCGATGCCTGCAGCCTCGTCGAGGCGTTCCGTTCCGGCGATCACTCCCCGACAGCCGAGCTCCAAGCCACGCTCGACGCACTTCGAACGTCGACGCTCAACTGCATCGCCCACCTCGATGACGGCGCCCTGGCCCGAGCCGAGACTGCCGACGTCTCGCTGCCCTTCGGCGGAGTGCCTCTCGGCGTGAAGGAACTCGACCAGATCACCGGGTGGCCCGACACCGAGGCGAGCTTCCCACTGCGAGATCGCGTCGCCACCCACACCACGACCCACCTCGAGCGGCTCACCGAACGGGGCGGGTGCGTCCCCTTCGGCCTCACCACCGCCTCGGAGTTCGGTGGCGTCAACCTCACCCGCACCGTCTTGCATGGCGCCACCCGCAACCCGTGGAACACCGACCACACTCCCGGTGGTTCCTCCGGCGGATCAGCCGCCGCGGTCGCCGGCGGCCTCGTGACCCTGGCCACGGGCGGTGACGGCGGCGGCTCGATCCGCATCCCCGCCGGCTTCTGTGGGCTCGTCGGCCTCAAGACCACCTACGGACGGATACCTCGCGGACCCGAGTTCGAGGTCGGCGCGCTGACCGTCACGGTCGGCGGTCTCACCCGATCGGTTCGAGACACCGCTCGCTGGCTCGACGTCGCCAACGGGGCCGATCGCCACGACCCCCATTCTCTTCCCCGCGTCGACGGCTGGGAACGCGACCTGGGCACCCACCTCGGCGAGCTTCGCGGCCTGCGGGTCGTAGTGATCGACGACTTCGCCGGCGCAGTGGTCAGCCCGTTCACCGCCTCGGTGGTTCGTGACGCTGCCGAAGCGCTCATCGACGACCTCGGACTGATTCGTGTCGAGACGGACGTGGTCATCCCCAACGTCGGCACCGCCTGGTCGCTCGCCAACATGGCGGGCATGTACGCCGCCCTCGGCGACATGTGGCCCGCCTGCGCGGATGACCTCACCCCCGAGATGGCGCTCGCTCTGCGGTGGGCTGACGGTCGCGGTTACGGAATGGCTGACCGCATCAACCTCGAGCGTCGCCGCACCGCCCTGTTCGAGGCCATGGCAACACTCTTCGAACAATGCGATCTGGTCATCACGTCATCGAACCCCGACATCGCCTTCGCCGCCGAAGGTCCGCTGCCATCAGTGTTCGGCGGAATCAAGGACTCCCCGGGCAACAACGGCCGATTGACCATCCCGTCCAACCTCTATGGCAACCCGGCCATCTCCATTCCGATCGGATCGGTCGACGGCCTTCCCGTCGGCATGCAGGTCCTGGCGCCTCACCATGCCGACGCGCTGTTGCTCGACACCGCCTGGGTCGCCGAACGAGAACGGCCCTGGCCGCTGGTGGCTCCCGACTCACCCTGCTGAGGATTCAGGCCCTCGCGCCGTGCACGGATGTCGCTGGCGCGGTGTAGAAAGAAGCCGCTCGGCGAACGTCGTGGCAGATCTGTCCCAGGGGGTCACATGAAGTCTCGTGCTGCGTTGCTGTTCGGCGTCGGCGAGGACTGGAAGATCGAGGAGATCGACATCGATCCGCCCGGTCCCGGCGAGGTGCTCGTCCAGACCCGCGCCGCCGGCCTGTGTCACTCCGACGAGCACGTCGTCACCGGTGACATGCTCATGCCCCACTACCCCGTCATCGGCGGTCACGAGGGTGCTGGCGAGGTCGTCGAGGTGGGCCCCGGCGTCACGTCTGTCGCCGTTGGCGACCACGTGTCCATGTCGTTCATCCCCAGCTGCGGTCGTTGCCGCTGGTGCGTGAGCGGCAAGTCGACCCTGTGCGACCTCGGAGCCCACCTGTTCGACGTCGGCATGATGACCGACGGTCGCATGGCCCATCACCTGGGCGAGACCGACGTCGCCCGCATGTGCCAGCTCGGCACGTTCGCCGACTACCTCCTGCTGTCCGAGAACGCAGTGGTGAAGGTCGAGCCGGATCTGCCGTGGCACGCCGTCGCCCTGGTCTCGTGTGGCGTGGCCACCGGCTGGGGTTCCGCCGTCAACCGGGCCGATGTCCGCCCGGGCGACAACGTGGCAGTGGTCGGCATCGGCGGCATCGGCATGAACGCCGTGCAAGGCGCCAAGGCGTCGGGTGCCAAGCGGGTGATCGCCATCGACCCGGTCGAGTTCAAGCGCGAGAAGGCCATGGAGTTCGGCGCCACCCACACCTTCTCCTCCATGGAGGAGGCAGCCGGGGCCATTGCCGAGCTGACCTGGGGCGAGATGTGCGACAAGGTCATCATCACCACCAGCGTGATGAAGGGCGAGTACATCGAGCCTGCGCTCGGCCTCACGTCCAAGGGCGGCACGCTCGTGGTCACCGCCGTCGCCTCCATGATGGACAACGAGGCGTCGCTCAACTCGTTCATGTTCGCCATGATGAACAAGGAGATCAAAGGGTCGCTGTTCGGCTCGGGCAATCCCCGCGCCGACATCCCGATGCTCCTGTCGCTGTATCGCGAGGGCGCGCTCAAGCTCGACGAGCTCGTGACCACCCGGTACACCCTCGATGAGGTGAACCAGGGCTACCAGGACATGCGTGACGGAAAGAACATCCGCGGGCTCATCGAGTTCGCCTGACCGTCGCTGACCAGTCAGACCACGACGTTACGATGAGGCCGGACGCTCAGCGTCCGGCTTCGTGACCACTCCCCCCGACTCCCCCGCCCCGCCGCACCATGCGGCCCCACCGACCCTGCCATACCTCGGCGGGATCGATGGTTTGCGCGCCATCTCGGTGGTCGCCGTCATCGCGTATCACGCCGATATCGGCTCGGTCAGTGGGGGATTCCTGGGCGTCGAGGTGTTCTTCGCCATCAGCGGCTACCTCATCACCTCCCTGCTGGTGGGCGAGCACCGCAAGACCGGCCGGATCTCGCTGAAGGCGTTCTGGGCGCGGCGAGCCCGCCGCCGGCTTCCGGCCCTCGACTGCCTGCTGTCAATCACCGTGGTGTTGGCGGTGCTGTTCGGCACCGACGCCACCGGACGCCTCCGCCGAGACATCCCCGCCGCCCTGCTCTACGTGAGCAACTGGTGGCAGATCGTCGGCAAGGACAGCTACTTCGCGCAGGCTGGCCGGCCACCGCTGCTGCGCCACCTGTGGTCCCTGGCCGTCGAAGAGCAGTTCTATCTCTTGTGGCCGGTCGTGGTGGCCCTGCTCGTCGGCCGGGTCAGGCGGGCGCGTTTCGCTCTGGGCACCCTGGCCGTGGCCCTCGGCTCGGCGGTGGCCATGGCCGTGTTCTTCAAGTCCGAGGTCGACCCGTCCGCGCTGTACTACGGCACCTTCACCCGCATGTCGGGCCTCCTGCTGGGCTCTGCGTTCGCCATGGTGTGGCGACCGTCACGATTGCGGGCAAGGGCAGGACAATCGCGGGCGGGTTCGGTGGTCGACGCCATCGGGGTCGTCGGGCTGGCCGGGCTCGTGGTCATGTTCTTCGCGGCCAACGAGTTCGACCCGTTCGTGTACCGGGGCGGCTTCGTGCTGGTCGACGTGGCCACCATCCTGGTGATCGGTGCCGTGGTGCACCCCGATGCCCGGCTCGGCGGCGTGCTGGGGATCAAGCCGCTGCGATGGATCGGACTGCGCTCCTACGGCCTGTATCTGTGGCACTGGCCGATCTTCCAACTCACCCGTCCCGCCATCGACGTCAACTTCGGGGGATTGCGCCTGGTGGCGCTGCGCGTCGTGCTGTTGGTGGTGGCGACCGAGATCTCCTATCGGCTCATCGAACGGCCCGCCCGCGACGGGCGGCTGGTCCGTTGGTGGGAAGGGCGAAAGACCATGAACCCGACGAGGTATTTGCGCTTCCGTCTCCAGTTCAGCGGCGCTGTCGCCATTCCGATCGCTGTCCTGGCATTGCTGCTGTGGGGGCCGTCCACGTCGGCCGCGACAGTACTGTCGGGCGAAGCAGCCGCGGCCGCTCGCACCGCACCGCTCCTCACAGCGGTGACGGCATCGACCACCTCGACCACCATCGCCACCACCACGACAGGGGTCGGCCAGACCACCGCCGTCGGCGAGACCACCGTCGTTCCCGCACCGACCGACGCCCCGACGACCGCCCCGGTCACCGCCCCGCCAGAGACCACGTTGTTGGCCCCGGTCGTCGACCCGGTGCCCACCTCAGCGCCGAAAGCGACGCTACCGAACACCGTGATCGCTGTCTCGGCCATCGGCGACTCGGTGATGGTCGGCGCCACCCGCGCCCTCGAGCGAAACATCCCCGGCCTGTACGTCAACGCCCGCACGTCTCGGCAGTTCGGCGAGGTACGGGAGGTCATCGCCGGCATGCTCACCTACAACACCCTCGGTCACGTCGTGCTCATTCACCTGGGCACCAACGGGGTCGTCACCGACGGAATGATCGACGACGTGATGCGTGAAGTCGGCCCGGATCGTGATGTGTATTTCGTGACACCGAAGGTGCCGCGACCGTGGGAGGGGATCGACAACGAGCGACTGCGTGCCGCGCCGGCACGTTGGCCCAACGCGCACATCATCGACTGGTACACCGGCTCGGTGAACAACCCGGACCTTTTCGTGAGCGATGCCACGCACCTGACACCCAAGGGTGTCGTCGCCTATACCCAGTTGATTCTCAACAGCTTCAACTGATCTCTTCCACCGATCCCTCCCACAGATTTCCCCAATGATCCCCCAGACGAGCGAGACGACCCGTGAGCACGGCCCGATGACGACAACACCTTGGAACACCGAGCTGATCGACTCCCTCGTCGGGCGTGTGGTCGGACGCCGACGCGAGATCGAACAGGCCGTCGCAGCGCTCGCGGCTGAGCGACATCTGCTGCTCGAAGGACCACCCGGAACCGGCAAGTCGACGTTGCTGCGAGCCATCGCCCACGGCATCGGCACCGGCTTCGAATTCGTCGAAGGCAACGCCGAGCTGACGCCCGCCCGCCTGATCGGCACCTTCGATCCTGCAGCAGTCCTCGACGCCGGCTACTCCCCCGACGTGTTCATCGACGGACCGTTGACCGCAGCGCTTCGCGAGGGATCGCTCCTGTACATCGAGGAGATCAACCGCATCCCCGAGGAGACGTTGAACGTCCTCATCACGGTGATGAGCGAAGGCGAGCTGCACGTTCCGCGACTGGGCAGGGTCGAAGCCGCGCCGGGCTTCCGACTCGTGGCCGCCATGAACCCCTTCGATGCAGTGGGGACGGCCCGTATCTCCGGAGCCGTCTACGACCGAGTCTGCCGCCTGGCCATGGGCTACCAGCCGCCCGACGACGAGCTGGTCATCGTGGCCCGCGAAGCTCCCGAAGCCAGCCACACTCTCGGCCCGGGGTTCCTGTTGCAGGCGGTCGAGCTGGTGCGGTCGACCCGATCACACGCAGACGTGCGCACCGGTTCATCCGTGCGAGGCGCCATTGACTTGGTGATGCTGGCCGACCGACTCGCCTCGCTGCGCATGACCTCGGGAACCGACGGCGGCGTGACCCTCGACGCGTGTCTGCTGGCGCTGTCGGGGCGAATCCGCGTTCGAGAGGGCTCAGGTCGGACGGCCGACGAGATCGTGACCGAGCTGTGGTCGAAGTACTTCGGCAACCCCGTCGAGCAGCACGATGGCGGCCGGGCGGCCGACCCAAAACCCTGAGCCGCCCACCTGGCGGCCACGGCGGAGCGCCCGACGTGGTCAAGGAGGGCGACGAGGCGCGCCGCGCCGTGGCCGAAGCCGGCCGCAAGACCACCGGTCGACGCGAGCTCTCGCAGCGGCACCAACAGTTCGACGAGGTCTCCCCCGAAGTGGGCGAATTGGATGAGGGTCGCTTCGACGAACTCCTCGAGGACGAACCCGATGAGACGCTGGCGTTGTTGGCTGACCTCACTGGCGCCACCGACGAGGGATTACGCGACCTGGCCCGACGACTCGCCGGCCGCATCCTCGTGGACATCGCCCGCACCGGGGCCACCCGCCGACGCGGTGTGGGCAGGATCGAGTCGATGCGCGGCGCGACCGGCGACGGTGACATCGACCTCGATGCCAGCCTCGACGCCATCGTGTCCGCCCGTGCCGCACGCGTCGCCCTCAACGCGGAGGATCTCACCCTGCGAGGGTGGCGGCGGCCCGAGGTGGCGCTCTGTCTGCTCGTCGACCGATCCGGGTCGATGCTGGGTGAACGGCTGGCCGCCGCTGCGGTCACTGCCGCAGCGGTCGCGTATCGCCACGGGGCCGACTGCTCGATCGTGGCATTCGGGAGCGAGGCGGTGGTGGTGAAGTCGCAGGGCGAACATCGATCACCCGAGGACGTGGTCAGCGACCTGTTGCGCCTACGTGGTCACGGCACGACCGACGTGGCTTTGGCGCTGCGGACCGCTCGAACCCAGCTCGACCGGTCAGGTGCCGGGCGCAAGATTGCAGTGCTGCTCTCGGATTGCCGACCCACCAGCGGCGGCGACGCCACCGCTGACGCCGCAGCGCTCGACGAGTTGGCCATCCTGGCCCCCGCCGCCGACACCGCCGATGCCGCGAGGCTGGCCGAGTCGGTCGGAGCTCGTTGGGTGGTTCTCGATGGCCCGTCGTCCGCCGCCGACGCCGTCGCCACCCTCCTCTCCTGACCCACCACCCCGTTTTGTCAGGCCATCCCGTACGTCCGCGTACCTGGT
>JBBQLA010000061.1:0-9107 GCA_038327485.1 Acidimicrobiales bacterium | reverse complement strand
GTCTTGCCCGCGCCGTTGGGTCCGATCAGTGCGCAGATGTCGCCGGCGGCGACGTCGAAGGAGAGGCCATCGAGCGCGACGACGCCACCAAAGCGAACGCCCACCCCCTCGACCTGCAACAACGACAAACCCAACCCCCTGAGGCGACGCCTGCTGCGCGCCCGGTTGACGATATCTCGCCCGCGGCCGCCGACCGGCGACTAGCGGCGGGTGTCCATGAAAATGTCGCGAACTGCTTCGTAGGACTCGATGGCCCGACCGGCACCCAACACGACGGCCTCGAGTGGTTGACGGACCAGCTGCACCGGCACGCCCGAGGCGTTGGCCAGCTTGATGTCGAGCCCGCGCAACATGGCCCCGCCACCCACCAGATGGATGCCCTGCAGGATCAGATCCTGCGCCAGTTCCGGCGGGGCCTCACCCAAACACGACACCACCGAGTCGACCATCGAGTTCACCGGCTCGGCGATGGCGGTGCGCACTTCCTCGGGGGTGAGCACCACGGTTCGGGGCAGACCACTCAGCAGCTCGCGGCCGCGCACCTCAGCGCGGAACTCGTCCTCGGTCCGATGGGCCGAGCCGATGGCGATCTTGATCTACTCGGCCGTCTGCTCGCCGATGGCGATGCCGTGCTCGCGGCGGATGTAGTTGATGATCGCCGCGTCGATGTCGAACGACCCGACCCGCACCGCTTCGAGCGCCACGATCCCGCCGAGGCTGATCAAGGCGGTCTCCGATGTGCCGCCTCCGATGTCGACCACCATGTTGGCAACGGGCTCGTTGATCGGCAGGCCCGCACCGATGGCCGCCGCCATGGGCTGCTCGAGCAGGTGGGCCTCGACGGCGCCCGCCCGCTTGGTCGCTTCGATCACCGCTCGACGCTCGACCGCGGTGATCGCTGAGGGAACGCAGATCAACACGCGCGGCCGGTTGAACCGGTTGACCCCGACCCGCTTGAGCAACAGCCGGATCATCTCCTGGGTCACCTCGAAGTCGGTGATGGCGCCCTTGCGCAACGGACGCACCGCCACGATGTAACTCGGGGTTCGCCCGATCATCTGCCACGCGTCGCGGCCCATCGCCAGCACTTCACGGCTGCGGCTGTTGAGCGCGATCACCGACGGCTCGTTCAGCACGATGCCTTCGCCCCGCGCATACACCAGCGTGTTGGCGGTGCCGAGATCGATCGCGAGGTCTCTGGCCACTCAGCTGTCCGACTCGTCGTCGGGCGCCAGCGCCCGCATGCGTTCGGAGAATCCGTCGATCGACGAATACATCGTCTTGGGACTGCGGTGACGCAACGCGATCACGATGGACCCCAACACGCTGAGCACGAGCGCGACGCCCAGGAAGATGAGCGGACTCATGGACGAGTCGCAGGTTGGCTGACTGCGCCCACGTGTTGCGGCTCGAGACCCCAGCTCTCACCGTCGGACCACGACTCGCGTTTCCAGATGGGGGCGGTCGACTTCAAGGTGTCGATGGCGAACTCGGCTGCTGCGAACGCGTCTCCGCGGTGCGGCGACGCCACCACCACCAAGACGGCGGCCTCACCGATCTCGACCACGCCGGTGCGGTGCAGCAAGGCAACGCGGCCCACCTCGGGCCAACGACGACGCAGTTCGGCCTCGACCGCCTCGAGGCGCGGCACCACGTGATCCTCGTAGGCCTCGTACTCCAGTCGCCACACGCCGGGGCGCCCATCGGAATGGTCACGGGCGACGCCGAGAAAGGACACCACCGCACCGCATGACGGAGTCGTGGCCCACCGGACGGCATCAGTCGAGGGCAACTCATCGGGACCGAGCCCGAGCCATGAGTCACCTGATGCGGGGCCAGACACGAACACATCGTAGGTACAAAGGTTCACGTCGGCTCCATCCACGGCGCCGAGCGATGTCTGCCCGGTCCCTTCGGCGAAGTGCTCTCTCAAGGGGCCGCGACCGACGCGTTGACACTGACCGGTATCTTCTGAGCGATGCCCGATCTGCCCGAAGACGACCAACCGGGCGCCCCAACCGGACCGATCCACCCCGACGACCGGCTGTGGCGACACCCGTCCGAGCTGGGGCTCTCCGGTGTCGGTCAGCCCTCGGCGGTGGCTCCGTCTCCGGGATCGACCACCACCACGCGTCGGCCCCAGGTGGCGGCCGTGTTGCTCTACAGCACGGCCGCGTTGCTGCTCATGGGTGGCGTGTGGTGGGCATCGGATCAGATGAACGATCGTCAACCGGCAGAATCGGTGAGCTTGGCGAGCTTGTCCAGCACCTCGACGGCCATCGCCACGATCGCCCAGGTCCGACCTCCCTCATCGGGCGCGCCCGTCGGAAGCGAGTCGGCCCGATTCGGTGTCCGAACCAGGTGGTCGCACTCTGGCATCGTCATCACCTGGATCGGTGACGATTCACCGGCCGACACCTGCGGGCTGCGAGTCGGCGACGTCATCGTGTCGGTCGACGGCTCGACCGCCGGCACGCCCGACGACCTCATCCAGATGGTCGGAGATCGCCCACGGGGCGACACGATGTTGGTGCGGGTGCGGCGGGGCACGATGCCCATGATGTTCACCATCAGCCTCGATCGCTGACACCCTCGCTGCCGCCACCGGACGGAGCTGACTACCTCTGACGGTGGCGGACCGCAGCGATGGTCGCGCCGACCCCCACCGCGACCGATGCGAGCAATCCCGCCAACGCCACTTCCTGGCGCCGTCGGCCGTGCAAGGTCGACCACCAACCGGGACGGCTGCCTGCGACGAACGCTTCCTCGTTCGATGCGGTTGCGTCCCATCCCGTGGCCCTGAGGCGATCATTGGCCACCACCCAGGGATGCATCGTGTAGGGCAGCACGTCCGGCGGGGTCGAGGTGAGCTGCAGACGCCACCGCAGCCTCGCCAACGGACCTGCCCCGGCTTCGGGGATGCGCACGCCCGCAGACTTGCCGGTCAGCTCGATCTGTTGTGCGACGGCCAGCCACCCATCGGGGGCCACGTTGTAGATCCCGTCGAGGCCGTGACGGCGCGCGTGCTCGATGGCGAGCGCCAAGTCGTCGATGAGCAGGAACTGGCCGGGTGGATCGGCGTCGCCGTGGCGGACCGATCCGTTGTGCCACAGCGACCGCTCGAGCCAGCCAATTCCCTCGGCGTCAGCGGAGACCGTCAGCGTTCGTCGCAGCACCGCCACACGGGTGTCGGGTCGATCGAGCGCCCAGGCACTGACCAGGCGCTCGAGCTCGAGGTAGTCCATCGCGATGGCGCAGTCTGGGTTCGGGCGAGGCGCCGCCGTCTCGCTCAGCGGCACCGGGTTGTCCGGCCACGCCCCGTAGACCAGAGCCGAGGAGACCAACACCACCTGATCGACGCGCCGGTCCACGGTGCGGGCCAAGCAGCTCTGGGCTCGGGCCAGGTCGACCCCGCCGAGGCGCGCGCCGTCAGGATCTGGTCCGCCCGCCGGTGCGGTGATGACCAGTTGCACGGCTTCGTCAGGCCCGATCTCGGCCAGTTCGAGCGGCGAGATCACCGCGCGCACGTCGGTATCGCTCACCGTCAACGTGGCCACGCGTCGCCACAGCGCCGACTCCGCATCATCGACCACGACGACGGTCATCAGCGATGCCCCGAATCAAACATGTCGTCCTACGATGACCGTCGTGAGCTTCCCTGGTCCATTCGATGGTGTCGGTGGAGACGACGGCGAAGGAACAGATCCGTTCGCCGCGATGGCAGGAATGATGTCGCAGTTCCTCGCGGCGTTCTCGGCGCAGGGCAACGCCTCGTGGGATCAGGCCAAGCAGATGGCCGCGGCGGTCGCCAACGAGGGCGTTGTCGAGAGCAACGTCGACCCGCTCGATCGCATGGCATTCGAACAGCTGAGCCGAGTCGCCGAGCTCCACATCGCCGAGCTGCTCGGCCACCCCGTCACCGGGCGCGTCACCTTGGTGTCGCGATCGCAGTGGACCGCCGCGGCCATCGACGCCTACCGCCCGCTGTTCGAGCGCCTGGCCAACTCGCTGGGCGCCGCCATGCGCGACCAGCTCGCCGACGCTGACGAAGAGGACCTCCGCCAGATCAGCGAGCTCACCGGTGGATCCTTCGGTCCCGACCCGAGCGCGTTCCTGGCCGGACTTTCACAGATGATGGGCCCGATGATGCTGTCGATGATGGCAGGATCGACAGTGGGTCAGCTGGGGAGCCGGGTTTTCGGTAACTACGACCTGCCCATCCCGCGACCCGGCAGCAACGACGTCCTGGTCGTGGCTCAAACGGTTCGGTCCTTCGGTGAGGAATGGGACATTCCCGCCGACGACCTCCGACTGTGGGTGTGCCTGTACGAACTGGCCCAGCACGAGGTGCTGCAGCAACCAGCGGTACAGACCCGGCTCCTCGAACTCCTCGCCGCCCACGCCGAGGGGTTCACTGCCGATCTGTCGAGCCTCGAGGCGAGCCTCGCCGATGTCGACCCGATGAGTCCCGAAGGCATGGAGGCGCTCAGCAACCTCGTCGGCGATCCGGAGCTCGTCCTCGGAGCGTTGCGATCAGAGGGCCAGGAGCAGATCCTGCCGCACATCGACGCCATCGTGTGTATCGCAGGCGGCTACGTGGACTGGATCGTGGACAGCATCGGGAGCCGTCTCCTCACCGACCACGACCGCATCTCCGAGGCGTTGCGGCGACGTCGGGTGTCGACCGACCAGGCCAGCCGATTCGTCGAGCGGCTCTTCGGACTCGAGCTGACCCAGACCAAGTTCGATCAGGGCGGCGAGTTCGTTCGAATCGTCGTCGAGCGCGTCGGGGCCGAAGCCCTGGAACTCTTGTGGGTGTCCGCGGAATCCCTACCGACCGCCGCGGAGCTGTCCGCCCCGGGATTGTGGCTCGCCCGCCAAGGACTCGATCAGAGTTCGGAGTTGCCGGAGCTGTCCGAAGACTTCGAGGTCCCCGACTTCCCAGACCTCGACAGCTGACGGCGAGCCGATTTCAGCCCGTCGCGTCGGCGCTCGGCCAGCTGCGCACGGGTCAGACCGAACCTCGCCATCACGCCGAAGCCGCCGCTCACGTAGAACACCGTCGTGAGTCCCGCGATCGCCACCACGATCCACGCTCCGAGACCGATCTGGAGGTGGAGAGCGGCAGGCACGACGGCACCGAACACCCAGGCGACCTGGAACCGAGCCTCGAACCCGGCGAACACTCGGCCTCGATCAGCGTCGGGCGCATCCCGCTGGATCATGGAATCGAAGGCCTGTTTGCCCCCGCTCGCTGCAATCGAGATGAGCAGTGCGAGCCCACCGAAGCTCACGACGCCGGCGAAAGCCACTCCCCACACGCCGGCGAGCAACGAGAGCACCAAGGCGCCACCAAGGATCCGTTCCTCCTTGAAACGCTTACGCAGGACCGGCGCGAGGCTGGCCCCTGCGAGCCCCCCGACCACTCCCATCAAGACGACGACCCCGAAGTACCACTTGGGGAACTCGCCCGGCACCGGTCGGATGTAGACCTGCCGATTCCTGGTGAGCGTGCTCGCCACGTTGCGGGCCAGATTCTCCGCTGGCTCGAGCTGCGCCCCGCCCCGAAGTGCGAAGGCCAAGAGCAGCGTCACGAAGCCGACCAGACCACGGATCACCGCCATCGACGTCGCTTCGATGGCCACCTCGATCGAGCCGAGCTCGTCGATCTCATCGGAGTCGGCCGGGCTCGCCGCGGCCCGCGGTTTGGGCAATTGCAACGCCGCGTAGGTCGCTCCCGCGAACACCAGGACGCAGATGACGACCACCCACTCGCTGCCCGCCAGCACAGCCAGACCGGCCGGCGCGAGCACGACGAAGCCGCTGAGCCCGCCCAACAGCTGCAGCTTCGAGTTGGCTTCGACCAGCTCGAGGTCACCCGCCACCACGTCGGGCACGACCGCAGCTTTTGCCACTTGGTAGGTCTTGGCGAGCACCAACATCATGAACGCCTCGGGGAAGAGCCACAGGCTCCCCGAGGCCGCCGTCGGCACCATGAGCATCCCGACCGCGACGCGCAGGCTCATCGACCCGATGATCACCGCGCGGTGCCCTCCGCGCACCTTGTCAACCATGGGACCGATGAGTGGTCCGACGAGCGCGAACGGGGCCATGGTGAGCACCAGACCGAGCAGAACCTTCTGGCGGCCGGCGGCCGGGTCGACCTTGAAGAAGAGTGAACCGGCCAATGCGAGGGCCAGCGCCGCTTCGCCCGCCGACCCCAGCGCGTGGGTCGCCGCCAGTCGGGCGAACGGCCGATCGAAGTCGATGACCGGTCGATGAGCGCCGTCACTGGGGCCCCGGCGAGAACGGACCGGGCGGCGTGAGAGCGGCGGGCCCTCGAGCGGCGGATCGATCACCGCTCCAATCTAGGAGCGAGGATCAGACGCCGACGCGGGCCGAGGCGTACTTGTAGCCCAGACCTCGAATCGTGATGATTCGTTCGGGGTTCGACGGGTCGTCCTCGATCTTGGCCCGCAGTCGCTTCACGTGGACGTCGAGTGTCTTGGTGTCGCCGACGTAGTCCGATCCCCACACCCGGTCGATGAGCGTCGAGCGCGGCAGCACTCGGCCCGCGTTCTCCATCAACAGCGTCAACAGCTCGAACTCCTTCAACGGCAAGGTCACGAGCTCGCCACGGAGGGTCACCTCATGCGACTCGGTGTCAACCACCACGTCGTCGACCGAGATGACGTCGATCGGGTCACCGCTGCGTTCCTCGGTCACCGGCAGACGACGCATGACCGCGCGCATTCGAGCGACCAGCTCGCGGAGACGGTACGGCTTGGTCACGTAGTCGTCCGCGCCCACCTCGAGCCCGACGACGGTGTCGATCTCGGAGGACTTCGCCGTGACCATGATGATCGGCACCTTGGAGCGACGTCGGATCTCGCGGCACACATCGATGCCGGAAATCGTCGGCAGCATCACGTCGAGCAGCACGAGGTCAGGTCGGATGGCGTCGAAGCGGTCGAGCGCATCGGCGCCATCGCGCGCCACCTCGACGACGAAGCCTTCACGACGCAGCCCGACTGTCAACGCATCGACGAAGGCCTCCTCGTCTTCCACCACGAGCACGGTCGGCGATGCCATCAGCGCGCGATCTCGAGGGTCGCGACCACGGGCGGAGTGAGCCCCGCTCGGTCCCGACCACGATGCACCGGGAGTATCAACGAGAACACTGAGCCTTCTCCTTCGGTCGACGAGACCGTGATGTCTCCGCCGTGATTCGAGGCGACATGGCGGACGATGGCGAGACCCAGACCGGTGCCACCGGTCCCCCGACTTCGGGCGCGGTCGACTCGGTAGAAACGTTCGAAGATCCGGTCGAGATCCCGGAGCGGGATCCCGACCCCGTGGTCGGTCACCGAAATCGTCACGCTGTCAGCGAGACCTCCGGCGACCCGCCCGGACGCCGAATCGGACTTCATGACCTCGACCGACACGGTCGTGCCGGGAGCGCTGAACTTCACGGCGTTGTCGAGCAGGTTGAACACGGCGGAGGTGAGCTGGCGTCGATCCCCCCGGACCACCGGCGACGACGAGCCGCTCACGACGACGGCGACGCCATGCTGCTCCGACGCGGCGCGCAGGCGGGCGACAGCTTCGTCGACGATCATGCGGATGGACAGTTCATCGATGTCGGTCTCGTCACCGAACTCGATGCGGCTGAGTTCCAGCAGATCCTCGATGGTGGCCGCCACCCGATCGACCTCGCCGACGATGCGGCCCGACAGCCGGATGATCGTCTCGAGGTCGACCTCGTCGTGCAACGTCTCGGCCAACAGTCCGATCGCACCGATGGGCGTGCGGAGCTCATGGGAGATGTTGGCCACGAAGTCACGCCGGACCTGGTCGACACGATGACGTTCGGTGGCATCCTCGACCAAGGCCAACGCCCCGATGGGCCCGCCGAAATCATCGACGGTCGAGACCAACGGAACTGCCCGAACCACGAACGATGTGAGGGGCGGACCGAACAGCTCGATCGGCCGCTCGACCGTTTCGCCGGTCAGCGCGGTCCGCAAGGCCTCCTGGACAGCGGACTCGACCAGCGCACGACCGTGACGCGCCGCCACGAAGTTCTCGGCCGCCTGGTTGCGAAAGACCACGGTGTCATCCGAGCGACACAGGATCACCCCGATGGACATGGCATCGAGCGCCTGGGCGAGCTGACCCTCGAGTTGTGCGTTGCGGGACAACTCGCGTTCGACGTCGGCCAATGCGACCCGCTGCCGTTCCGCCAGTGCGTGAGCCACAGTCGCTCGCCGTCGCTCGTGGGAGGCGACGGCAACAGCGATCAGTGCCACGATGGCGGTCGCCGCGGCGACGACCCAGCCGATCATGTCGGGGGGCCGGACCCCTCGGCCTCACCGTCAGCATCGTGATTGTCGATGACATCGGTGAGGTCGACGGCGCCCACGCCGCGCTGCTTCATCTCCAGACGCGCCACGCCGTTGTGCTCGGGCAACCAGCCCGTGACCATGTAGGTCACGCGCTCGCCGATGTTGACGGCGTGATCACCGATTCGCTCGTAGTAGCGGCCGATCAAGGCCATCTGAACGGCGGAGCGGATACCTATCGAGTCGGACTGGTGTGACGTGAAGATGGCCTCGACGTAGGAGACCTGAAGATCGTCGAGCGTGCTGTCCATGTCGTCGAGGGCAGAGGCCAGGGCATCGTCCGCGTCGACGTAGGAATCGATCGCCCGACGAGTGAGGAAATCGGCCTCGTGGCTCATCTGCGCGATCAATCCACGCACCCGCGGGTCGAAGTCGACGTCGTAGAGACGCCTCGCCGCCTTGCACACATTGACCATGAGATCGGCCGATCGCTCCAGTTCGCTCTGCAGGCGGATGGAACAGATCACGAAGCGCAGATCGCTGGCGATCGGGTTCTGCAGTGCCAGCACCCGGTAGCAGTCCTCCTCGATCTGCAGACTGAGCGCGTCGAGCAGGTCATCGTTGTCGATGATCATCTGCGCGGCGTGGAGATCCTTGTCGAGCAACGCCGCAGTGCCGCGGCCAATGGTCTCCGAGGTGAGCGCGCCGAGGCGCACCACATCGGAGCGGATGGCGTCGAGTGACTCGTGGAATGCGACGCGATGT
>JBBQLA010000060.1:0-9125 GCA_038327485.1 Acidimicrobiales bacterium | reverse complement strand
GCGGCTACGACTCCGACCATCCCCGGGTGCCCGGTGACGTGGGGATGGCCGGGGTGGCCATTGACTCGATCTACGACATGCGGCAGCTCTTCGACGGCATCCCGCTCGACCAGATGTCAGTGTCGATGACCATGAACGGCGCGGTGCTGCCGGTGCTGGCGCTGTACATCGCCGCGGCCGAGGAGCAGGGCGTGAAGCCCGAGCAGCTGGCCGGCACCATCCAGAACGACATCCTCAAAGAGTTCATGGTCCGCAACACCTACATCTACCCGCCGACCCCGTCCATGCGGATCATCTCGGACATCTTCGCCTTCACCAGCGAGAAGATGCCCAAGTACAACTCCATCTCGATCTCCGGCTACCACATGCAAGAAGCGGGAGCGACGGCCGACCTCGAGCTGGCGTACACGTTGGCCGACGGCGTCGAGTACCTGCGAGCCGGGATCGGAACCGGCCTGGCCGTCGATGCGTTCGCCCCTCGTCTCAGCTTCTTCTGGGCCATCGGCATGAACTTCTTCATGGAGGTGGCCAAGATGCGCGCCGGCCGTCTCCTGTGGGCGAAGTTGGTCAAGCAGTTCGAGCCGACCAACGACAAGTCGCTGTCGTTGCGCACCCACAGCCAGACCTCGGGCTGGTCGCTGACCGCGCAGGACGTCTTCAACAACGTCATGCGCACATGCATCGAGGCCATGGCCGCCACCCAAGGCCACACTCAGTCGCTGCACACCAACGCCCTCGACGAAGCGCTGGCATTGCCCACCGACTTCTCGGCCCGCATCGCCCGCAACACCCAGCTGGTCCTGCAGCAGGAGTCCGGCACCACTCGGGCCATCGACCCGTGGGGCGGCAGCTACTACGTCGAGAAGCTGACCTCTGAGCTGGCCAACCGGGCGTGGGCGCACATCCAGGAAGTCGAGACGCTGGGCGGTATGGCCAAGGCCATCGAGGCCGGCATCCCCAAGCTGCGTATCGAGGAAGCCGCGGCTCGCACCCAGGCCCGCATCGACTCCGGTCGCCAAGCCGTCATCGGCGTCAATGTGTTCCGTCCCGAAGGCGATGCTCCGATCGATGTGCTGAAGATCGACAACGCCACTGTCCGCGCCGGCCAGATCGCCAAGCTGGAACGACTGCGAGCCGAGCGGGATCAGCCGACCGTCGACGCTGCGCTCGACGCGCTCACCAAGTCTGCGGAGAGCGGGCAGGGCAACCTGTTGGAGCTGGCGGTCGTTGCCGCACGATCGATGGCGACCGTCGGAGAGATCTCCGACTCGCTCGAGAAGGTCTACGGTCGGCACCGGGCCGAGATCCGGTCGATCTCGGGGGTGTATCGAAGCGAGATGGGCGAGGACAACGAAGCGGTCAACGGGGTTCGTCGGATGGTCGACGAGTTCGAGCGCAACGACGGTCGTCGGCCGCGCATCCTCATCGCCAAGATGGGCCAGGACGGCCACGATCGCGGCCAGAAGGTCGTGGCCACCGGCTACGCAGATCTGGGGTTCGTGGTCGACATCGGCCCGCTGTTCGCCTCGCCGGAGGAAGTGGCCCGTCAGGCCGTCGAGAACGACGTGCACGTGGTCGGCGCGTCGTCGCTGGCGGCGGGCCACCTGTCGCTGGTGCCCGAGCTCCGCGACCAGCTGGCCAAATTGGGTCGGCCTGACATCGCCATCGTGGTCGGCGGGGTGATCCCGCCGCAGGACTTCGCCGAGCTGCGCGCTGCGGGCGCCGCGGCGATCTTCGGGCCGGGGACAGTGGTCTCTGCCGCCGCTCGTGAGATGCTCGAGATCCTCAACCAGCGGCTCGGGTATGGCGATCCCGTCGCGGGCTGAGCTCGCAGCCGGCGTCGCCGCCGGGAACCGAACCGCGCTGGGTCAGGCCATCACGCTGGTCGAGAGCAATCGGGCCGACCACGCCACCGATGCCGCTGCGTTGATCGAGGAGCTCTTGCCGCAGACCGGCGGCAGCCATCGCATCGGCATCACCGGCGTGCCCGGTGTCGGCAAGTCGACGTTCATCGACCAGTTCGGCATGAACCTCGTCGAGGCGGGACATCGGGTAGCGGTGCTCGCCGTCGACCCGTCGTCACGCCGGACGGGAGGGTCGATCCTCGGTGACAAGACCCGAATGTCGCGCCTCTCGGTGGACCAGCGGGCGTTCGTCCGCCCGTCGCCGGCCGGAACCACGTTGGGCGGAGTGACCCGCACGACCCGCGAGACCATGCTGTTGTGCGAAGCCGCCGGGTTCGACGTGGTGATCGTCGAAACGGTGGGTGTCGGCCAGTCGGAGACGATCGTGGCGGACATGGTCGACGTGTTCGTCGTGCTCATGCTCTCCGGTGCGGGCGACGAGCTGCAGGGCATCAAGAAGGGCGTGCTGGAACTGGCCGACCTCATCGCGGTCAACAAGGCTGACGGCGACAACATCGTGCGAGCTCAGCTGGCGGCGTCGGACTACCGCCACGCGTTGCAGCTGACCCAGCCGACATCGCCGAACTGGTCACCGCCGGTCGTGACCTGTAGCTCCACCGAGAACGTCGGTCTCGAAGAGATCTGGACTCAGCTCGGCGTTCACCGCGCCAAGCTCACCGCCACCGGCGAGCTGCGGGCGCGGCGCGCCGAACAGCAGGTGCGGTGGATGTGGAATCTTGTCGACGAGCGACTGCGTTCGTCGCTGCGCTCGGCTCCGGCCGTTGCGGCGCTGGTCGATGATCTGAGTCGAGCGGTCAGGGCGGGCAAAGTCGGCGCGTTCGCGGCTGCCGAGCAGTTGCTGGCCGCCTTCGATAGCGTCTGATCTGCGTCTGATTTCCTGAGCGTTGGCTTGCTGCGTACCCTCGGCTGTCGATGCTGGGGAGCACTCGAAACCATTCACGGGCGCGCCGGTCACTCCTCCGCGAGCCGCGGACACAGGAACGGCGCTCCGACGCGCAGCTGGTCGTGGTCGGCCTCATCGTGGGCGTGATGCTGGCCGTGGTCGTCGCCAACGGTCGTGACGCCGATGCCACCTCGCCGTTCGCGTCCTCGCCCGACCGGGTGTTGGCCGCGACGGTGGCGATTCGCAGCCAGGGGTGCGACGGGACGCGTGTCGGCACGGGTGTGCTGGTCACCGGCGGTGAGGTGTGGACCGCAGGCCACGTGGTCGACGGCGCCTCGTCGGTCGCGGTGGATGGAGACGGTCCCGACGACGAGTTCACCACCTCGGTCGCGGTCGGGCTGGACTGGGCGACCGTCTCGGTGGGCTCCGACGCCACCGGCGCGCTGACTGTGGCGCCGGTCGATCCGCCGGTGGGAGCGGCGGTGCGGGTGGCCGGTCGAGCCGGTGGTCGAACCGCGGTGCGCTCCGCGGTGGTGCAGGACTACGTGATGGGGGCCGGCGCTGCCGACCCCGCGATGGTCATGCGGCTCGACATCACGGTGGCACCCGGTGATTCCGGGGGGCCGGTGGTCGACGCCATCGGGCGGGTCGTCGGTGTGGTCTACGCGAGCGAGTGGCGAGACCACCGAGCGCTGGTGATCCCGGTGTCGCAGATCGCTGCAGCCCGAGCCAGGGGCCTGGTGGCTCCCACCAGTTGCTGACGTGATCTGTGGCTTCACGGCCGCTGGTGGGCATGATGGTGCGATGTCGCAGCGAGGGATCGGCCAGACCATCTACCTGGCGTGGAAGTTAGTTCGCTTCAACGTGAACGCCCGCCTGCTCGGCGGTCGGGTGCACATTGCCGGAGCGAAGGGGCTGCTCGGCTCCAGGTCGTACTTTCGAGTGGTGCGTGGCGGGTCGCTGAATCTCGGTCAAGATCCCAACGTCGATCAGGGAGCAGTGCTCTTCTCGAAGGGGTCGCTGGTCATCGGCGATCGACTGTTCATGGGCTCGAACTCTCGCATCGTGGCGCACGAGCGCATCGAGATCGGTGACGACGTGACCATCGCCGAGATGGTGTCGATCCTCGACCACGACCACGAGTTCCACGTCACCGACGAACACTTGGTGGTGTCCCGTACCGACTTCGTCACTGCCCCGGTGAAGATCGGTTCGAACGTGTGGCTGGGAGACAAGGTCACCGTGCTCAAGGGCGTGACCATCGGCGACGACGTGGTGGTCGCGGCCAACTCGGTGGTGACCAAGGACGTGCCTCCCCGTGTCGTGGTCGGAGGAAGTCCCGCCACGATCATCCGCCACCTCGACTGACAGCGGCTGCGACCAGCGCTCGGCTACCAGTCGTCGGGGAGGTAGACGAAGGGCTCGCAGGGGATGGTGGACCAATCGGCGATCGGCGCCAGTGGTGACCAGCCGAGTGATTCGAGTAGCCGGGTCCGAACCGAGGGGGCATCGATACCCTGAGCGGCCAGCTCTGCCAGGGTCACTGCGCCGTGTCGCTTGGCCAGCCGTTGTCCATCGGCGGCCACCACCAACGGCAGGTGGCCGTAGGTCGGGCGAGTGAGCCCCAGCAGTTCGATCAGCAACAGTTGAGCGGCGGTGGAATCGAGCAGATCGTCGCCCCGGATGACCTCGTCGATGCCCTGCGCGTCGTCGTCGATCACCACGGCCAGTTGGTACGCCGGCACCCCGTCATTACGGCGAAGCACCACATCGTCGGCCGCTCGCACCTGTGGGCCCGCGACCAGGTCTTCGAACGACACGACCGAGCCATCGGCCCGCAGCCGCACTGCCGGCGAGCGACCACTCGCCCGGCGCTGATCGAGCTCGGCGCGCGACAAGTCGCGACACGTGCCGGGATAGCGACCCTCCGTTCCGACTGCGTGCGGAGCGGCGGCGGCTTCGCGAATTTCTCTTCGGGTGCACCAACACTCATATGTCATGTGACGTGACATCAGTTCCGACAAGGCGTCGGCGTAGCGATCGAACCGCTCCGACTGGCGGATGACTTCGCCGTCCGAGGAGATGCCGATCGCGGCGAGATCCGCCAACTGATCGGCCTCGTGAAGCGGCGAGGCCGTCACGCGGTCGAGCTCCTCCATCCGCACGATGAAGGGCACGCGTCGGCATCGCGCCGAGACGGATGCGGCCAACGCGGTGCGGAGGTTGCCGAGGTGCAACGCGCCGGTGGGCGACGGAGCGAATCGACCGCCGGGCACGCTCAGACCGTGTCGATGAACAGGCTCTGCACCGAGCGCCCGAGCCGACCCTCGACGTCGAACAACTCGGACTCGGCCATGCCCGTCCCGAGCGTCGAGAAATGTGATTTCGTCGACATGGCCACCCAGTCACCCACAGCGGGTCGAACCAGATGAATCGTCAGATCGGGGTTGATGTAGAGGTAGTCGTCCCAGGACAGCACCGCACTGATGCCATTGCCGAAGTCGGCCGCAGCGCAGACCCGCTGCAGCGGTGACGGCGCAACCCCGTCGAACACGTCGGCGATCAGCTGCACCCACACCACCACTGGCCCCGGGTCATCCCACGAACCCTCCACGAATCGGCTCACCGTCGAGTCGGCGTGGTAAGCGGTCTTCGCCGCGCCCCAGGTCGACCGCATCGTCGCCAAGCCATCGGGCCCCGCCGGTGGAGGTTCCGTCTCCATCAACTCGACCAACTCCGAATCGGTCGGCAACGTGACCGGCGCCAGTCGTTGCTGCAGCGCCCGCGCCCGGGCGACGCGCACACTGGCGCCACTGTCGGCGCCGACCGTGTGCAGCTCGACGTCGATCACCCGCACCTTGCGACCGGGCCGACTGACGGTTGTGGAGATGCGGAGCGGTGTCAGCGGGACCGGTCGTTCCAGCTCCAAGGTGAGCCGAGAGACCATCATCGGAGCGTCGGTCGGCAGCGCTTCGATCTCGCCCGCGACGAGGATCGCCACCGGACCGCCGTGCAGCGAGTTCGGACTCCATGGACCGCGGCTGTATCCGGTGGCGACGACGACGTCATCGCCGAGTCGTTCGAACAGTGCGGGCACGTCGAGCTCCTACAGCGACAGCGGCGGCACGATGGCGTCGATCAGCACCGGTCCGGGCGCGGCGAACGCCGCTCGCAGCTGTTCCACCAGCTCGTCGGCCGTGGTGGCGCGGGTGGCCGGAACCCCCATGCCCTTGGCCAGGGCCACGAAGTCGAGATCTGGGTTCGAGATGTCCAGCATCGACTTGGCGACCGGGCCGACGCGTTCGGCGCCGACTCGGGCCAGCTCCATGTTCAGCACGGCGTAGCTGGAGTTGTTGCAGATGATCGTGACCACGTTGAGCTGCTCGCGCACCTGGGTCCACAACGCCTGCAACGTGTACATGGCCGAACCGTCCGACTCGATGCACAGCACCGTCCGGTCGGGGGCGGCCACCGCGGCGCCGGTCGCCAAGGGAAGCCCGATGCCGATGGCTCCGCCGGTGAGGGTGAGCCAGTCGTGTCGGGGACACCCGGCGGTGGCCCCGTGCAGGAACAGACCGCTGGTGTTCGACTCGTCGACGACGATGACATTCTCTGGCATCAGCGCGCCGACAGCTGCCGCCAGCGTCTCCGACGTCAGTGGACCGCTCGGTACGTCGGGTCGGTGCGCGGCGGCCACGGTGATGTCGGTGCCGGCGCCGAGCTGCTCAGCGATGGCCCGCAACGCCGCGACCGGGTCGACGCCGCCGTTGGTGAGGTCGTAGATCTGACATCCGTCGGGCGTGAGCACCGAGGCCTTGTCGGGGTAGGCGAAGAACGACACCGGCGCCGCAGCGCCCACCAACAGAAGGTGCTTCACTCCGTCGAGTTGCATCTGGGCGAACTCGGCCAGGTAGGCCAGACGGTCGATCGAGGGGAGTCCGGCGCCGCGCTCGAGGCGCGCCGGGAAGGTCTCCGACATCACCGACGCACCTGTTGCTTCGGCGATCCGATACGCCGCTTGCAGGCCGTTTTCGCGCAGCGCGCCGCCGCCCAACAGCAGCATGGTCTTCTCCCCTGAGCGCAACGCTTCGACCACGGTGGCTTCGAGCTCCGCGGACTGGGTGGTGGGCTCCATGGCTGGGAGGGGATCGACCGGACCGGGCGATTCCAACCAGCACACATCGGCGGGAAGGATGAGCGTGGCGACCCGGCCGGGCAGCTCGGTGGCGGCGACCACGGCGCGGGCCGCGTCGGTGGCCACGTCCTCGGGCGTCATCGAACGGTGGACCCAGCCAGACACAGCACCAGCGATGGCGTCGATGTCGCTCTCGAGCGGCGCGTCGTATTGCTTGTGGAACGTGGCGTGGTCACCGACGATGTTGATGATCGGGGTGTTGGCCCGGCGAGCGTTGTGCAGGTTGGCCAGCCCATTGCCGAGACCGGGGCCGAGGTGCAGCAGCGTGGCGGCAGGCTTCTCGGCGATGCGGGCGTAGCCGTCGGCAGCGGCGGTCACGACGCCTTCGAACAGACCCAGGATGGCGCGCATCTGGGGGACGTCATCGAGCGCGGCGACGAAATGCATCTCGGAAGTCCCGGGGTTGGTGAAGCACACCTCGACCCCTGCATCGACGAGTGTGGTGATGAGTGCCTGTGCGCCGTTCATGGCCGCAGTCTGGCCGACGTCGACCGACTCACGCGCCGCGACCGCTCGTCAGAAGATGGCGCCGGGGTTCAGGATGCCTTCGGGATCGAAGGCCACCTTGATACGGCGCATGAGAGCGATCTTCCCCGGGTCCTCCAGCTCGAGGAAGTAACCACGCTTGGCGGTGCCGAGGCCGTGCTCGCCGGAGATGGCGCCACCCACCTCCATGCAGGCAGCGAAGATCCCTTTCATCACCCGCGAGCGCACCTCGGGGTCGGCCTGGAACACCGAGAGGTGAACGTTGCCGTCTCCAGCGTGGCCGCACCCGGCCACCCACGACGCCGTCTCGCCGGCGATGACGGAAACCTTGGCCATGAACTCGGGGATCTGCGCCCTCGGGACGACCGTGTCGACGATGTCGTTGGCGCCGCTGGCCTTGGCCAACCAGAACGCCCGCTCGCGCGCCTCAATGATCTGTGCTGCTGCATGCGATGGCAGCACGTAGACGTCCATGGCGCCGAGGCCGGCCAACAGCTCACCCACGACGACCACATCGTCGTCGAGGCGATCCGCGTGGGAGTTCTCCAGAACGACCACGAGGTAGGCCAGCGCACCGTCCTTGATCTCCTGGGAGACCCCGAGGTCGATGCCCGCGGCCGCCGTCATCGCCGACATGGTCAGCAGGTCGATGTATTCGAGCACCATCGGCCCGACGCCGGAATCGATCACCCGTGGCACGGCGGTGGTCACTTCATCGAGGGTGGCGAACGGCGCCAGCACGGTGGTCGAGTGGGCCAGCCGAGGATGGAGCTTCACGGTGATCTCGGTGACGAGGCCCAAGGTGCCTTCACTGCCGCACATCAGCTGCGTCAGGTCGTAACCCGTCGTCGACTTCACGAACTTGCCGCCGGTCCGGATCACCTCACCGCTGGCCAGCACGACCTCAAGGCCCAGCACGTGGTGGCGGGTCACGCCGTACTTCACCGCTCGCATGCCGCCGGCATTGGTGTTGACGTTGCCGCCGATGCTGGCGGAGTACTCGCCTGGGAACACCGGGTAGATGAGCCCGAGCGGTTCGAGCTGAGCGTCGAGCTGCTCGAGGGTCACGCCGGGCTGCACCACTGCGCAATGGTTCTCGGTGTCGATCTCGACGATCTTGGCCATCTCGTCGAACGCCACGACCAGACCACCGTGGCGCGGCACAGCGGCGCCCGACAATCCCGTACCCGACCCTCGCGCCGTCAGCGGTATCCCGGCTTCCGATGCCGACGCGCAGATCGCCGACACCTCGGCGGTGGTTCGCGGCCGCACGACCGCGACCGGCATGACGCCTTCGATTCCGAGCGCTTCATCGTGGGTGTCGTCGGGGTTGATCGCGTCGCCGTGGGTGATCCGTGCCCCGGTCACGATCGCGGTCAGCGCGTCGATGAGTTCGTGAGTCATGGCTCTAGTGTCGTCGTTCGATGTCGGCCCCTGCTCCCAGTCCAGTCATGTACGCGGCTCGCGCCTATCAGGCGACCAAGATCTACGGCTCCGGCGACTCCGAGGTCCACGCGCTCGCCGGCGTCGACGTCGGCTTCGAAACGGCACGGTTCACCGCAGTGATGGGGCCATCCGGTTCCGGAAAGTCCACGCTCATCCAGTGCATGGCCGGGCTCGACTACGTGACCTCGGG
>JBBQLA010000059.1:0-9157 GCA_038327485.1 Acidimicrobiales bacterium | reverse complement strand
CTACCTGCACTGCTTCCTGTCTGAGCAGCCGGACCTGAACTGGGCCAACCCCGAGGTGGTCATCGCCATGGAGGACACGCTGCGTTTCTGGCTCGACCGTGGTGTCGACGGGTTCCGGATGGACGTCGTGCATCTCATCGGGAAGGACCCGGCGTTGCCCGACGAGCCGCCCGAGGTGGCCGGGCTGCCCCACACTGTGCTGAACGTTCGCCCCGAGACCCATGAGCACCTGCGGTCACTGCGCCGCCTGCTCGACGGGTACGACGGTGATCGCATGGCCATCGGCGAGATCTACCTGCTCGACACCAAGCTGGTCGCGGAGCACTACGGCAACAACGACGAGCTGCACCTCTGCTTCAACTTCCCACCGCTCTACGCCCGCTGGAACGCGGAATCGTGGCGCGCCCGAATCGCCGAGACCGAGTCGGTGCTCGGTCCGATCGACGCGTGGCCCACGTGGGTGCTGTCGAACCACGACAACCCCCGTCACCCCACCCGCTACGCCGCCGATCTCCGTCTCGACGAGGCCGCCACCGAGCGGGTCGCCCGCGCCGCGGCCGTCCTCCTGTGCACGCTGCGTGGCACGCCGTTCCTCTACGCAGGGGAGGAACTCGGCCTCACCGATGCGGTGGTCCCCGATGACCGGCGCCGTGACCCGGCCGGTCGCGACGGCTGTCGGGCCCCGATCCCCTGGGATGCCTCGCCCACCCACGGCTGGAAGTCGGCCGACAACTGGCTGCCGTGGCCTCCCGACCCGACCCGGCGAAACGCCGCCGATCAGATCGCCGACCCGGACTCGATCTTCCACGTGTACCGGCGGCTCCTGGAGCTGCGCCGATCTCTTCCGGTGCTTCAGTCCGGCGAGATCTCGCTGCTCGAAGCACCCGAGGGCGTCCTCGCCTATGAACGCTCGTTGGAAGGATCGAGGGTGACCATCGCCATCAACACCACCGACGACGAGATCGATTGGATCCCGCCCGGCGAGACGCTGATCAGCTCGCTGGACTCATACCCCGCCGCCGGACGTCGGGCCTTGCGGCCGTACGAGGCGGTCATCGTCGGCCAGTGAGGTGACCGAGGTCGGCACGTCGATGCCGGCCCGAAGATCGAGTGCCGGGATCGGTGCACCCCACACCTGCTGCAGCGGCACCACTCCCGCCCAGATGGGCAGCGCCACATCGTCGGCTCCGTCGTCGGGCCACGAGTTGCTCACCTTGGCCGACGACTCGTCGAGCCGGAGCGCCATCACGCTGGTCTGACGGAGCTCGACCTCGGACGGACCGCGCGCTTCGGCCACTCGACCGGGGACGAGGCGCTCCGACAAGGCCAACAAAGCGTCCGACTTCTCCGTCGAATCCTCGATGCGGCGAGCCATCCCCAGCACCATCACCGAGCGATAGTGCATCGACGACTCGAACAACGACCTCGCCACCACCAACCCGTCCAGCAACGTCACCGTGAGACACATCGGCGCCATCGCCGACGACCGCATCAGCCGGCTGGCCACCGAACCGTGGAACACCACGTCGTCATCGATTCGGGCGTACGCGCACGGCACCGAATACGGCTGGCCGAGGTCATCCACGATGGCGAGATGCGCGATCATCCCGGCGTCGAGGATGGCGTCGATCGTGGTCCGGTCGTACGCGGCCTTGTCCGCGATGCGTCGGACACGCGTACGTTCCGACGGCGCGTCGTTCACGAGAGCAAGCTGCCGAGCTCGTGATCGAGCAGCCATCGCTTCGCGTCCACACCACCGGCGAACCCGGTCAACGCGCCGGAGGCTCCGACGACGCGGTGACACGGCACGACGATCGAGATGGGGTTGCGTCCGATGGCGCCCCCCACCGCACGACTGGCGGTCGGTCGTCCGAGCTGATCGGCCTGCGCCGCGTAGGTGGAGGTCTGGCCGAACCCGATCGTCGTGAGCAGGCGCCACACCTGGACCTGGAAGTCGGTCCCGACCAGATCCAGCGGCAGATCGAACTCGGTGCGACTTCCGTCGAAGTAGCCGACGAGTTGCGCTGCGGTATCAGTCAGGATCGGGTGATCGCCGGGCTCGACGTCATCGAGACGAACTCGTCCGACGCGCTCGTGCGGCCACAGGACCGCACGCAGTCCGACATCGGAGGCGACGAGCGTCAGCTCGCCGACAGGAGAATCAAGGTGACTCGAGACCAGTTGGGTGGTGAGGTTCATGAGGGTGCTCCATTCAAGACGATGTTTCGAGACGGCGCAGTGGCGCCGCCGACGGCCCACAGGTGCATCGAGGCGGCGCTGCGCCACGGCCTCCAACGCTCGATCTCTGCAGCATTCACGTTGTGCCGTTCCAGCACTCGACGAATCACCAGATCGGAGTCGAGCAGGACGTCGGGGTCACGCAACGCCCGCATGCGGATGTAGCGAGCGGTCCAGTCGCCGATCCCCGAGATCGTCAGCAATCGAGCGGTCGATCGATCGCGATCGGCTCCGGCATCGAGGCAGATCGTTCGGGACGCGACCGCTTCGGCCAGATCGACCAGCGTGGTGGCCCGCCGCAGCGGCATGGCCAACGAGGTCGGATCGATCGCCGCTACGACCTCGGCCGACGGGAACACGGTGAGGTCGTCATGCGGCCGGCCGTGTTCCGCCGCCAGACGGGCCAGCGACGATCGAGCCGACGCCAGCGACACCTGCTGACCCAGCACCGCCCGCGCCGCCAACTCCCAGCCGTCGACCGCCCCCGGCACACGACGCCCCGGATGACGACTCACCGACGGGGCCAAGATCTCGCTCGCGCCCAGCACCGCATCGGTGGCCTCGGGATCGGCGTCGAGGTCGAGCCACCGACGGCACCGGGCAATGACCGCGCTGAGATCGGCGAGATCGGTCAGCTGCAAGCGTGCCGACACGCCGTCATCGGACAGGTCGAGAGTGACGGTGCCCGGCCCTCCCGGGAGATCGACGGTGCGACAAATCGTCGACCCTCGCACGGTTTCGACACCGGCGATGGCGCGGGCGGCCACGAAGCTGAGGAGCCCATCGATGTCGAACGGACGCCGAACTGCCAGCCGGACCACGATGGCGCCGTCAGCGGCGTCGACGGTCTGCTTGCCTCGCCTGAGATCGGTCGGCGACGCTGCGTAGGTCTCGCGAACCGAGTCGTTGAACTGCCGGATGCTGTCGAAGCCTGCAGCGAAGGCGATCTCGGCGAAGGTCATGCCGGTGGTCTCGATCAAGGTGCGAGCCGAGCGGACTCGTTGGGACCGGGCGAGCGCCAGTGGGCCGGCTCCCACCTCGGTCACGAGCAGCCTCGACAGGTGACGCACCGAATAGCCCAGCCGCTCCGCCAACCCCGTCACTCCTTCCCGATCCACGACGCCGTCGGTGATCAGCCGCACTGCGCGTCCGGCCACATCGGCGCGGGCGTCCCACTCGGGCGAACCCGGCGCCGCATCGGGCCGGCATCGCTTGCAGGCGCGGAACCCGGCACGCTGCGCTGCGGCGGCCGACGGGTGGAACGTCATGTTCGACCGCTTGGGCGTGCGGGCCGGGCAGGACGGTCGGCAGTAGATCCCCGTCGACGTGACCCCGACGTACAGCCACCCATCGAAACGGGCGTCACCACGCTCAACGAGGTCGGCACAGCGATCGGGGTCGAGATCCATGCTCGCATCCTCGTCCGCTCGACCCTCTGTGGCTAGCGGGTTTCGGCCATGTGAAACATCGCCTTCCCGGGTCCGATCCGGGTCATTCGGTCAACATGGCGGCTACGATCCGGCAACTTCGGGCCGTCCCGCTGCCCTTGATGAGGAGATGTCATGCGTTCAGTGTCAGTTCGGATCAGTGCAGTGATCTTGGCGTCGGGGCTCGTGCTCTCGGCCTGCGGTGATAGCAAGACCGACACGGCGACGGCGACGGCGACGGCGACGGAATCCTGGTCATCCTCCAAGACGCTCAAGATCTGTTCCGACATCCCGTATGAGCCAATGGAGTACGGCGACGGCTCCGAGGCCACACCATCGGGCTACACCGGCTTCGACATCGACCTGGTGCAAAAGATCGCCGACGACGCCAAGCTCAAGCTCTCGGTCTCGGTCACGCCGTTCGACGGCATCTTTGGCGCCCTGAACGCCAAGAAGTGCGACGCCATCGTGTCATCCGTCTCGATCAACGACGAGCGCAAGAAGAACTACGGACTGACCGAGGGCTACTACGACTCCGGCCAGTCGCTCCTGGTTCGCAAGGCCGACGCCGACACCTACAAGACGCTGCCCGACCTGGCCGGCAAGAACATCGGCGTCCAAACCGGCACCACAGGCGAGGACTACACCAAAGCCAACCTCCCGGCCGGTGCCACCATCACCTCGCTCGCCGATGCGCCTGCGCTCTTCGCGGCACTCGAGTCGAAGAAGATCGACGCCGTGCTCCAAGACCTCCCCGTCAACTTGTTCCGGGCCACCAAGAACGATCAGGTGACCGTGAGCGAGAAGATCGACACCAAGGAGCAGTACGCCATGGCGACTCGCAAGGATGACGCTGCCACGTTGAAGCTGCTCGGCGACGGCATCGCCAAGGCAAAGTCCGACGGCAGCTACGACACGATCTTCGAGAAGTACTTCGGCAAGAAGCCCTGAGCTTCACCCAACCGGTGAGCCGCCAACGTCGGAACCTGATCCTGCAATGGCTGGCGTTCTTCGCCGGCATCGGGGTCGTGGTCGCCTTCTTGGCCCTCACCGTCGAGTGGAGTTCGCTGCACCGACTGTTCTTCGACTGGGCGGTCTTCAAGGACCAGTTCCCCAACATGATCACCGAGGGAATCCGCAACACCCTCGTGTACACCTCGATCGGTTTCGGTGGTGGGCTCGTGTTCGGGCTCATCGCCGCGCTGATGCGGCGATCGTCGGTTCCACCGGCACGCGCCGCGGCGCTGGCCTACGTCGATGTCATGCGGTCGTTGCCGGCGCTGCTGGTCATCCTCATCATCGGGTTCGGACTCCC
This sequence comes from Acidimicrobiales bacterium, assembly GCA_038327485.1. Lineage (GTDB taxonomy): Bacteria > Actinomycetota > Acidimicrobiia > Acidimicrobiales > Microtrichaceae > JBBQLA01. The sequence continues at coordinate 4,177 of JBBQLA010000059.1, read as the reverse complement.
GCTGGCCTTCGGTGAGAATCTTCCCTCCTGGGCCAACAGCAACTTCGCCGCCGGTGGTTTCGCCTTGGCGATGGTGGCCGGCGCCTACATGGCCGAGACCATTCGGGCTGGACTCGAAGCGGTGCCCAAGGGCCAGACCGAGGCGGCGCGGTCGTTGGGTATGAAGTCCGGTCAGACCACCGTGACGATCGTGTTGCCTCAGGCCTTCCGCATCATCATTCCGCCGCTCACCAACGAGTTCATTCTGTTGTTGAAGGATTCGTCGCTCATCTCGGTGCTCGGCATCGTGGTGGGCCAACGTGAGCTCACGACCATCGGCCGCCAGGTGTCCAACTCGTCCGGCAACTACACCCCGCTCATCGCAGCGGCCCTCTGCTACATCTGCGTCACCCTTCCTCTCACCTTCCTGGTGAGGCGCCTGGAACGTCGAGCGAACGCGGGCTCGCGATGAGTGTCGCTCCGACCCCAGTGCCGACGGTGCAGGCAATCGATATTCGTGCGCTGACCAAGTGCTTCGGTCAGAACGAGGTCCTCAAGGGCATCGACTTCACTGTGGCGGCGCGCGAAGTGGTCTGCGTGATCGGTCCGTCGGGGTCCGGGAAGTCGACACTCCTGCGTTGCGTCAATCGCCTGGAGGAGCCCACCAGCGGCGAGATCCTCATCCAGGGCATCGATATCTGCGACGAGAACACCGACCTCAACGACGTGCGGCGACGAATCGGCATGGTGTTCCAGCAGTTCAACCTGTTTCCACACCTGACCACGTTGGCCAACGTGATGGTGGCTCAGCGCAAGGTGTTGAAACGTTCCACCGACGAAGCCGAGCAGGTGGCTCGGGTGCAGCTCGAGAAGGTCGGCCTCAGCGAGAAGGCGGACAGCTACCCGTCGAAACTGTCGGGTGGCCAGCAGCAGCGGGTCGCCATCGCTCGGGCGTTGGCCATGGACCCCGAGATCATGCTGTTCGACGAGGCCACCTCGGCGCTCGATCCCGAGCTCGTCGGCGACGTGCTGGCGGTCATGCATGATCTGGCGACGGGAGGCATGACCATGATGGTGGTGACCCATGAGATGCACTTCGCCCGGCAGGTGGCCGACCGGGTGGTGTTCATGGCCGACGGCTACGTGGTGGAGTCGGGTCCGCCCGAGCAGCTTCTCGAAGCACCGACGCAAGCTCGGACCCAGCAGTTCCTGCGCCAAGTCGAGAACCGCTGATCGACGTTGTCTCACCCGCAACGATTTCTCAGAAGGCCGGGGTGATCTGCCGATCACGAGCAGGTGACTGCGATGGATGGACCGACGAGCGCGCTGCCGAGTGCCGCCATCGATTGGCGCGCCCTCGTCGAGCAGAACCCGGAGCTCACCCTCCTGTGCGACGACAACCTCACGGTCAAGGTTGCGAGCGACGCCGCTGTGTCGATGTCGGGCTATCCGTCCGACACCGTGATGGGCTCCTCTCTGTCTGAGCTCATCCACCGCGACGATCTTTCGCGGGTGATCGACGAGAGTTCGGGCCTGACCCACGAACAACCTCACACCAGCTTCGATCTGCGCGTGATCTTCGCCGACCGCGCATGGCACGACGTCAATGTCCGCTGTCGACTACTGCGGCCCGACCCGGGCAGTGTGTCGGAGCGGCTGTACCTCCTCACCGCTCGCGATGTCACCTTGGACCGCCGCAACGCCGCCGCGCTGTCACGCAAGATCGAACTGGAGTCGCTGCTCGAGCGGGTGCAGCATCGCTTCATCAACGCCACGTCGTCCGACGACGAGGTCATCGTCTGGGCACTGGCCGAGATCGCCGGGTTCCTCGGCGCTGATCGCTCCTACATCGTGCAGTTCGACTGGGCCGCCCGCACCGAGTCGATGATCCACGAGTGGTGCGGCCCAGACATCGTTCCGGATGAGCCGACCTACCAGGACGTGTCGTTCGACCTCCTGCCGGCGACGTGGGAACGCACCGTGGAGGCGGAGACGCTGGCCATCGCGGATGTGTCGCAGCTCGATGATCACTGGGCTGCCGACCGCGACTACTACCAGTCCGAGGGCATCCGTTCGGTGCTGTCGTTCAGCATCGTCATCGATGGCACTTCGGTCGGTGACCTCGGGCTCGAGTGGACTCATGGCCTGGCCACCTGGACGCCCGATGACCTCCCCGTACTCGGCATGTTCGCGTCGACCTTCGCCCAGTTGATGGCCCGGCGCGACTCCGATCTGCAGTTGGAGCAGAGCAACGAGCAGCTCCGACGAGCGTTTGACGGATCCCCGATGGCGCTCGCGCTGATCGACACCAAGGGTGTGATGCTGCAGGTCAACGACCAGTTGAGCCGCCTGGTCGAACGTCCCGCTCAGGACCTCACCGGATCGCACGCCATCGAACTGGTGGTCCCCGAGTTCAAGCAGCGGTGCATCGAGTGGGGCCTGGCGGTGATTTCCGCCGACAGTGTCGGCGCATCGGCAGAGGTCGAGCCGGACGGGCAGTTGCCGAACCTGCTGGCTCAACTCCTCACGGGATCAGGCCGGACGGTCTGGGCTGACATCGCCCCACGTCCGGTGCGGTCCGAGGACGGTGCCATCGTCAACTTCGTCATCCAGCTCACCGATGTCACCGAGGCACGACGAACCGAGGTGGCCCTCCACGAGAGCGAGGCTCGATTCGCCACGCTCGTGGACAACCTTCCCGACGCGCTGATCCGAGTCGACGAGGAGGGTCGCACGATCTTCGCCAACCTCGCGGCGAGGCGACTGCGCGGGAACAGCGGCGAGGGCACGTGGCGCGTCAGCGACGAGGTTCTCCACGAACTCACGAATCGTCGAATCGCGGCGTTCGAGACGATGACGGTCCAGCGCTACGAGTACGAGATCGAGACGCAACAGGGGCACCGCATTTTCGAGTCGCGGTTCGTACCGGAGCCGAGCCCCGACGGTCGGCCGCAGTCGGTGCTCCTGGTGTCCTCCGACCTCACCGACAATCGTCGCAATGATCGGGAGATCGCCCATCGTGCCAGCCACGACGACCTCACCGACCTTCCGAATCGCAGCTTGTTCCTCTCGCATCTCGACGTGGCCCTGGATCACGTGGATCGCAGTGGAATCGGTCAGGTCGCGGTCATCTTCTTCGATCTCGACAACTTCAAGGTCGTCAACGACTCACTGGGCCACGCTTCGGGCGACGAGTTGCTCAGGGCGGTGGCCCGGCGCCTGTCGACGGCCGTGCGTCCCGGTGACGTGGTGGCTCGACTGGGCGGCGACGAGTTCACCGTCTTGTTGTCGAGTACCGACTCCATCGATCTCGCCATGCAGGTGGCCGAACGAATGCGGTTGTCGCTGGCGATGCCCATCAACGTGGCCGGGCGTGAGCTCATCATCACCGCCAGCGTCGGGCTGGCCGTGGCCTCCACCGGCAAGGAATCACCCGACGAGCTGATGGCGTGGGCCGATGCGGCGATGTACCGCTCCAAGGCCGAAGGCCGCGATCGCGTAACGCTGTTCGATGACGCCTTGGCCCTTGACGTTCGCCGCCGACTCGATCTCGATCAACGGCTCCGTCTGGCCATGGACAATGACGAGTTCGAGGTGTATTTCCAGCCTGAGGTCGACTTGTCCACCGGCGCCATCCTCGGCGCTGAAGCGCTGCTGCGATGGAAGACCGAGGATGGCGTGATCGCCGCTGCGGACTTCATCGAGATCGCCGAGGAGACGGGCATCATCGTCCCCATCGGATGGTGGGTGCTCGGTGAGGCGTGTCGGGCAGCTGCCGCCTGGCCAACGACCAGCGAGCGACCCGACGGCGTGGTCGTGCGGGTGAACCTGGCGGCAAAGCAGATCGACCAGCCAGATCTGGTGGAACGCGTGGCCGCCGTGCTCGTCGCCGCCGGACTCCCGGCTGAGCGACTGTGCCTCGAGATCACTGAGACCGCCCTCATGGCCAATGCTGCCGCCAGCCGACTCCTGCTCGAAGCGCTCGACGAGCTCGGCGTGGAGTTGGCTGTCGACGACTTCGGCACCGGGTACTCGTCGCTCTCCTATCTCAAGCAGTTCCCGGTGGACGTGCTGAAGATCGACCGATCGTTCGTCGACGGTCTCCCAGGAGACCCCGAGGACACCGCCATCGTGACCACGATCATCCGCCTCGCCGAATCCCTCGGCATGACGGTCACGGCGGAGGGCATCGAACACC
>JBBQLA010000058.1:0-9185 GCA_038327485.1 Acidimicrobiales bacterium | reverse complement strand
GGCCGGGATGACCTCGGCGTCGAGCTCAGATCCCATGGCCGGAGCGCCGGCGGTCACCCGGATCCGCTCGAGCTGGTCGGCGGTCCCCTCGTCGATGCCGCTCGGCGCCCCCCCGATCACGTCACCGCCGAGCACACCTGGCCAGAGGATGGGCGCCGCTCCGTCGACGTCGACGCCTCGAACAGCGGTCATCGACCGGGTGGTCTCCGAGATGGCGGCGTCGGTGCGGATCATGAAGCGGCCGAGTCGTGCCGCCACCGCAGCTCCGAAGCCGGTCTCGACGTCGAGCTCGAACCGTTCAGCGGTCGGGCGGAAGACGCGCAGCCAGGCCACGACCTTGCCCTGGGGCGCCAGCAGTAGCGACCAGGCCCAACCGCCCACTGCGATGGTGGCCACGTCCTGGCTCAGCTGGCCCTGCAGGTACTTTTCGGCGTCGGGTCCTTCGATGACGACGACGTCACGGACGATGGGCACTGAGATGGCGGTCATTCAGGCCTCATTCATTCGGGCTGGCCCAGACGTTGGGCTCGCATGCGTTCTGCGGGACGGATGGCCGACAACAACGCTCGGGCCTTGTTGCGGCACTCGAGGTCTTCGTCCTCGGCGACCGAGTCGGCCACGATCCCGGCGCCGGCCTGCACACAGGCCCGCAAGGGCTGTCCGCTCCATCGATCACCGTCGATGATCATGGTGCGAATGGCGATGGCGGTATCGATGTTGCCGGAGAAGTCCAGGTAACCGACCACGCCGGCGTACGGGCCGCGCTTGGTCGGCTCGAGCGCATCGATGATCTGCATGGCCCGCACCTTCGGCGCGCCCGACACCGTGCCCGCCGGCAGCGTCGCCCGCAGGACGTCGATCGGACCGAGTCCGTCGGCCAAGTCGCCCGACACCTGCGACGTGAGGTGCATGACGTGGCTGAACCGCTCCAACGTCATCAGCTCGTCGACCTGTTCCGAGCCGAACTTCACGACGCGCCCGACATCGTTGCGGGCCAGATCGACCAGCATCACGTGTTCGGCACGCTCCTTGGGGTGCTCGGCCAACTCGGCCGCGAGACGGCGATCGTGCTCGTCACTGCTCCCCCGCTTGCGGGTCCCGGCGATCGGACGACTGATCACTCGGCCGCCCAACAACTGCACCATCGGCTCGGGTGAGCAGCCGACCAGCGACAGCCCCGCCTCTCGCACGAAGTACATGTACGGGCTCGGATTGATCTGACGCAGGACCCGGTAGACGTCGAAGGGATCGGCGTTGAGTTCGACGTCGAAGCGTTGCGACAGCACGACCTGGAAGATGTCGCCGGCGAAGATGTGCTCGCGGGCCACCTCCACCGCGGCGGACCACTCGTCGGTGCTGAAGGTCGAGGTGACCGGCGGGAGTTCCTCGTCGCGGTTCGGCGGCTCGACCATCGGCTCGTCGCGGGGGATGGCACCTGCGGCAGCCATGGCATCGAGTCGCTCGACCGCGTCGTCGTAGAGCCGGTCCAGCGCTGCGTCGTCGAGTCCTCCACCGATGACCACGTTGGCGATGAGGGTGGCGTGTTGGCTCCAGTGGTCGATGGCGACGAGATCACCGATGACCGACAACACCGCGTCGGGCCAGCCCCGATCGTCGACCGGCACGTCGGTCAGGTGCTCGACCTCGCGCACCACGTCATACCCCAGATACCCGACCACCCCAGCGTGAAGCGGGATGTCGTCGTCCATGGGCGCCCGATACTGATCGAGCATCGCCTCCAGCGCGGCGAGGATCCCTTCATCGAGCGGGATGGACTCGCTCAGTTCGCCTTCGACGGTCAGCTCGCCGTTGCGCGCGACGATCCGGGCGCGGGGATTGCGCCCGATGAAGCTCCATCGGCTCCATCGTCCTCCGTGATCGACCGACTCGAGCAGGAACCCGGGACCGTCGCCGCACAGCCGATCGAACACGCTGACCGGTGTGACCTGATCCGCCAGCAAGGTCCGACGCACCGCCACCGCGGTGTACTCGGTGGCCAGACGCCGGAATTCCTCGCGCGACGGAGAGAGCACTACGCGACCTCAGCGCTCGGCGGAGAGTCGGATGCGGTCCCGAAGGGCCGGAAGAAGCACGAGTAGTTGCCGGTGTGACACGCCCCGCCGCCCTCCTGCTCGACGACGAACAGCAGCGTGTCGCCATCGCAGTCGTAGGAGGCCTCCCGGATGAACTGACGATCGCCCGACGTGTCGCCTTTGCGCCATACCTCTCGACGGCTGCGCGACCAGAACACCGTGCGGCCCTGCTCGAGGCTCATGCGGAGGGTCTCGGCGTTCATCCACGCCATCATCAACACTGCCCGGGTCTCGACGTCCTGCACGATGGCGGCAACGAGGCCGTCGGAGTTGTAGGTCACGTCCGCCAATTGGGCATCTACCACCGCAACGGGGGTGACGGCTGGGCCTGCCGCATCGGTGGTCGTGGTGGTGGTCAGGTCAGGCATCTTGGTGTTCTTCCGGGATCAAGATCATGGGCAGGAGTGATAGAGAGAGCGTCGGTCAGAGGTACAGGCCGGTGCTCCCGATTTCGAGGCGCTCGGACGCAACGGCGTGCACGTCTCGCTCTCTCAACAGGATGTACAGGTCACCCTGCACTTCGACCTCGGCCTGGTCATCGGGGCTGAACAACACCTGGTCGCCGACCTCGACGTTGCGAACGTTGGGTCCAGTGGCCCGCACCTCGGCCCAGCTCAGCCGCTTGCCGATCTGCGCAGTGGCGGGGATCAGGATCCCGCCGGTGCTGCGTCGCTCGCCGTCGGCCATCTCGATGTGGACGAGCACCCGGTCCTGCAACATCTTGATCGGGAGCTTGTCGGTGCGCCCCATGCTCTGGGAGCCGTTGCTCTGTGTGGGGAGTTCAGCCATCGGTCGTCTCGATCGGGAGGGATCAACCTATCGGCGTGCCGTCAGACCGGGCGAACGTCAGATGGGCCGGACGATCAGCCCAGCGTCGGTGAGCGCTGACTTGGCCTGCGCCACGCTGTAGGTCCCGAAGTGGAAGATCGACGCTGCGAGCACGGCATCGGCACCTCCTTCGGTCACGCCCTCGACCATGTGCGCCAACGTGCCCACGCCACCGGACGCGATGACCGGCACCCGAACGAGATCAGTGACGAGACGGGTCACCTCGACGTCGAAGCCGTCCTGGGTGCCGTCGCGGTCCATCGACGTCAGCATGAGTTCACCGGCGCCCAGCGCGACGGACCGCTGTGCGTACTCCAAGACATCGACCCCGGTGGGCGTGCGGCCACCGTGGATGAACACCTCGAACCCGCTCGGCGCGGTGTCGCTCCGGCGCGAATCGATCGACACCACGACGCACTGATTGCCGAACTCGTTGGCGATCTCGGCGATGAGTTCGGGACGGTTCACCGCCGCGGTGTTGATCGACACCTTGTCGGCGCCGGCCCGCAACAGGGCGCGAGCATCGTCGACGGTGCGAATGCCTCCGCCCACGGTGAACGGGATGAACACCTGTTCGGCGACGTGGGTGGCCATTTCGAGCGTGGTGTCGCGCGCGTCGGAACTGGCGGTGATGTCGAGGAAGATCAGTTCGTCGGCGCCTTCGGCGTCGTAGCGGGCCGCCAACTCAACCGGATCTCCGGCGTCGCGCAGCGACACGAAGTTCACGCCTTTCACCACCCGCCCCCGGTCCACATCGAGGCACGGAATGACCCGCGTGACGTTCACCTCTCGCCTCGTGAACCAGCGGTCGCGGCCACTGCGGCGTCGAGAGTGAACGCTCCCTCGTACAGGGCGCGTCCCATGATCGCCCCGGCGATCCGTCGACCGTCGACGTCGAGATCGGTCAGCGCTCGGAGATCGGCGATGGTGCCGACGCCACCCGACGCGATGACGTCGACCGTGGTGGCAGCCAGCACCGAAGCGAGCTGATCGAGGGCGGGGCCCTCCAGTGTTCCGTCTCGGGAGATCTCGGTGACGACGAACGCGGAGACACCGTCCTCGCTGAATCGACGCGCCGCGGTGAGCAGGTCCTGGCCCGACGAGACCTCCCAGCCGTGGCCGGCCAGGTCGTTGCCTCGAGCGTCGAGGCCGACGGCCACGGCTTGACGGGAGGCGACCGCGGCCACCAGCGCCGGCTGTTCCAACGCTGCGGTCCCGATGACCACTCGTGACACACCCACGTCGGCCAACGCGATCGCCGCGTCGAGCGAGCGGACGCCGCCCCCGGACTGCACCGGCACCGAGACGGCTCCGCAGATGGCGCCGATCACTTCGCGGTTGGTCGCTTCGCCCGAACGGGCCGCGTCGAGGTCGACCACGTGGATCCACGCCGCTCCCCCGGCTTGGAAGGCCAGCGCTTGGCCCACCGGGTCGTCTCCGTAGTGGGTCTCGCGGTCGTAGTCGCCTTGCATGAGCCGGACGCAACGTCCGCCTCGCAGGTCGATGGCGGGATAGAGGTCCATCAGCGCGCGTCCATCATCGGGTCGCCTGCACCAACGCCGCTTGGGCGACGAATCGACCGAGCACGTCGAGGCCGGCCCGGGCGGATTTCTCGGGATGGAACTGGGTCGCCCAGCAGCCGGGGCGGCCGACCAACGCAGTCACGTCGCCCCCGTAGTCGCAGGTGGCCAACACGAACTCGTCCTCGGTCTCGGCTGCGTAGGAGTGCACGAAGTACACCCAGGCGTCGCCGTCCTCAGCCCTGAGCAGCGGCGACTCGTGGTGGAGTTCGAGCAGGTTCCACTGCATCTGCGGTCGTTTCACCGAGTCCGACAACAGGCGGACCTGTCCGGGAAACACGCCAAGGCCGGCGGCACCCGGCGACTCGTCGGAGCCTTCGAAGAGGAGCTGCATCCCCACGCAGATCCCCAGGAACGGCCGATCGTCGTTGGCCGCTTCGATCGAGATGTCTCGCAACCTCGCCGAGTCCAACGCTGCGACGCAGGCTCCGAACGCTCCGACGCCCGGCAGCACCACCGCCGCCGCGTCGGCGATCAGCCCGTGGTCCGAGGTAAGGCGAGCATCGGCGCCCACGACCTCGAGTCCCTTCTGAGCGGACCGCAGATTACCGATGCCGTAGTCGATGATTGCGACGAGTGGGCCAGCGGTCATCCGGCCAGCGTGCCCTTGGTCGACGGGACTTCCTCGCCCTCCACCCGGACGGCGTCGCGCAGCGTGCGTGCCAACCCCTTGAAGGTGGCTTCGATGATGTGGTGAGTGTTGGAGCCGGCGCGCTTGGTGACGTGCAGCGTGATCGCTGCGGCCATGGCGAACGACGAGATGAAGTGCTCGGCCATCTCCGGGTTGAACGGCGGGTCGCCCAACGGGAGCACCTCGCCGAACGGAACGTCGTAGGCCACGAACGGGCGGCCCGACAGATCGAGCGCCACCTCGATGAGTGCCTCGTCGAGGGGATAGAGGCCACTGGCGAAGCGACGCACACCGACCTTGTCGCCGACGGCGTCCCGGAAGCACTCGCCGACCAGGATGCCAGTGTCCTCGATGGTGTGGTGACCGTCGACGTGCAGGTCACCGACTGCGGCAATGGTCAGGTCGAAGCCACCGTGGCGGCCGAGCTGGTCGAGCATGTGATCGAAGAACGGCAGCCCGGTCGACACCGACGTGGCGCCGGAGCCGTCGAGGTCGATCGACACGGTGAGGTCGGTCTCCTTGGTGGTGCGGGTTCGGGAGGCGGTGCGACTCATGGGGTCCCCAGGTTCTCGGTCAGGGCGGTCAGGAACGCATCTTTCTCGTCGGTCGTGCCGAGCGTCAGCCGCAGGCACCCGTCGAGTCGGGGCCACGACGCGCAGTTGCGCACCAGGATCGAGCGGTCGACGAGTTGCTGCCACACGTCATCGCCGTCGACCGAGTCGGGCCGGAACAAGATGAAGTTGGCGCCCGACGCCCACTGGGTGACCGGCAGTTCCGCCAGTCGCGCCACCACGCGACCACGCTCCTCGACGAGGAAGGCCACGCGCCGTTCCATCTCGTCGACGTAGTCGAGCGCGATGAGTCCGGCCGCCTGCTTGGCCGAGTCGAGGTGATACGGGAGCACCACCTTGTTCAGTTCCTCGACCACCCACGACGGGCCGACGAGGTACCCCAGTCGAGCCGCAGCCATCGACCACGTCTTGGAAAAGGTCCGCGTCACCACCAAGGGCGAGTCCTCGTCGACCAGGGACAACATCGATTCCGGGGCGAACTGACCGTAGGCCTCGTCGACCACCAGCAGCCCTCCCACCGCGGTCACCGCGGCGAGAACCCGCTCCACTGTCCCTCGGGGCTCGATCATGCCAGTCGGGTTGTTCGGTGAGCACAGGAACGTGATCGCCGGACGAGCCGCCTCGATTGCAGCGACGACCAGATCAGCATCGACAGTGAAGTCCTCGTTGCGCTCCCGCTCGACCACCTCGGTGCCGCACACCTTGGCGATGTGGGAGTGCAGGGCGTAGGTCGGTTCGAACACCAGAGCTCGACGACCGGCACCGCCGTACGTGAGACACAGCGTCTGCAGCACCTCGTTGGACCCGTTGGCCACGAACACCTGCGCGGCCGTACATCCTTCGACCTCGGCGATCCGAGCGCGGAGGGCAGTCGCGTCACGATCGGGATAGCGATGCCAGTCGATGGCCGCCACGGCGGCGGCCAGACGCGAAACGAACTCACCTGGTGGCGGCTCGGGTGCCTCGTTGGTGTTGAGTCGCACCGACACGTCCAACTGCGGCGAGTGGTAGCCCGCCATCAACGCGACGTCGGCTCTGACCTCGGGGCGCGTCACGGGATCGTCCCGCCGGTCCGTTCCCGGATCGAAGCAGCGTGGGCGTCGAGACCCTCGGCCGTCGCCAGCACCTCGACCACCGGACCGAGGCGATCGAAACCGGCCCGGTCGACGGTGACCACGTGGTGATGCTTGAGGAAGTCAGCGACGGTGAGCGCAGAGGAGAATCGCGCGGTGCCGTGGGTCGGCAGCACGTGGCTCGGTCCCGCGACGTAGTCCCCCAACGATGCCGGCGACCACGGCCCACAGAAGATGGCGCCGGCGTTGCGGACCTGCGTCACCAACGCCTCGGGATCGGCGACCATCAGCTGCAGATGCTCGGGGGCGATGAGATTCACCACGGCCATGGCGTGCTCGGCGTCGTCACAGATGGCGATGTGACCTGAGGTGGCCAGCGTGGCCTCGATCTGCTCGCGCCGGGAGGCGATTGACGTCTGACGCTCGACCTCCGCGTCGATGGCGTCGGCGACCGCGTCGTCCCAGCACACCAGCCACGCCAGACCGTCCGGGCCGTGCTCGGCCTGAACCAGCAGATCCGCCGCGGCGAACGCGGGTGGCGCGGTCTCGTCGGCCACCACGGCGATCTCGCTGGGGCCGGCGAAAGCCGCGGCGATTCCGACCTGGCCGGCGACCAACTGCTTGGCGATCGCCACGTATCGATTGCCCGGCCCGCACACGACATCGACCGGGTCAACGCTCTCGGTCCCATACGCCATGGCCGCGACGGCCTGCGCACCCCCGACTGCGTAGACCTCGTCGACACCGGCGATCACTGCCGCGGCAAGGGTCACGTCCGCCACCCGCCCGCTGTCGCGCGCCGGAGGCACGCACACCACCACCTCGCTCACACCGGCCACCAGTGCCGGCACCGCGCACATGAGCACGGTCGACGGATACGCCGCCAGGCCGCCGGGCACGTAGCAACCGGCTCGCCGAACCGGCACCGAATACGACCGGATGACCGCGCCGGGCTCGGAGTACGTGGTGGGTTCGGGAAGCTGATGGCGGTGGAACTCGGCGATTCGGTCGCGGGCGACCTCGAGTGCGGCGCGCACGTCGAGCGGGGTTCGTTCGAACGCAGCGTGCAACTCGTCGATCGACACCCGCACCGCGGGCGAGTCGACGCCGTCGAGCTCCGCGGTGAGCTCGCGCAGTGCCCGGTCGCCGTCGCGACGGACCCGTTCGATGATCTCGCGGACGACCTCGGTCGGGCCGTCACCGGCCACGTCGGGTCGCGGCAGGTCGGCGAGCCCGCCGCCGGGGCATCCGCGCAGATCGATCCGGTGCAGCACGACGCAGGAACTTACCGGGTCGTCCCTTGGTTCCCGAAGTGGATAACCCCTCGCCGATATCGGGTAGAACCTGCGCCATGAACCTCAACGCCGAACTCGGATCGGTGTCGTCGTCGGTCGACCTACTGGTCGAACGGATCACCGAGATGGTGTCTTCCATGAACCCCGACGATGTGCACCCGGCGTTCAACGAGGTCGAACGAAACCTCGTCACGGCGTCGCGACGACTGCACCGCCTCCTGCGCGAACTCGGCGCCTGAACGTCGTCGCCTCCGTCGGCCGCGGTCCCGTGCGGGAACCCCACCCGTCAACCTGGCCGAAAACGGCACCAGCGCCCCGAAGGGCGCTGGTGGGGCAACTCGAGCGGCGGGAGCTCGGTCGCCAAGTCCAGGTGGCGGGACCTGGATGTGAGCACCCTACGCCCCCTTCAGCTCACAAATACGGATGGTGCGGCTACTCCTCGTGGGCGAACCTGAGAAGAATCACAATTAATCGCGCGAACCGTATCAATGCCGCCACATTAAGTGGCCATGTGCGCCGGTCGAAGCTCAGTGATCGAGCGTGCTCGAGGGGCAGAACCATTCGAGCGAACACGCGTCGCATGCCGGCTTGCGAGCGAAGCACACGCGCCGCCCATGCAGGATCAGCCGCAGGCTGAAGTCGCCCCGCTCGGCCAACGGGATCATCGGGTTGAGCGCCATCTCGACCTTCACCGGATCGGTCTCGGTCGTCAGCTCGAGTCGCGCCGACAGTCGCAGCACGTGGGTATCGACCGGCAGACCGGGCAGGCCGAAGGCGACGCTGCGGATCACGTTGGCGGTCTTGCGGCCCACGCCGGCGAGTGACACCAGCTCAGCGAGGCCGGTCGGGATCTCGCCGCCGAACGCGTCAACCACTCGATTCGACATGGCCAACAGGCTTCGAGTCTTCGACGCAAAGAACCCGGTCGACCGGATGACCTCCTCCAACTCCGACGGCTCTGCGCCGCTGAGCGACTCAGCGTCGGGCCACCGGGCGAACAGCATCGGAGTGACCATGTTGACGCGGGCATCGGTGCACTGCGCCGAGAGGATCGTGGCCACCGTCAGCTCGAATGGCGAACGGTGATCGAGCTCGCACAGCGCCTCGGGATAG
>JBBQLA010000057.1:0-9361 GCA_038327485.1 Acidimicrobiales bacterium | reverse complement strand
GGCCATTCGTCACTCGTGTACTCCTTCTGTCGTCGCATGCTCGGCACCGATCGAGCCGCAGATGCCACCCAGGAGGTGTTCGTGGCGGCCTGGCGATCAGCGCACAGCTACCGACCCGAGGTCGGTACCATCGCCGGCTGGTTGTTGGGCATCGCCCGTTTCAAGGTGATCGACATCCTGCGTGCCGATGGTCGCCGCCAGGTGCTGGCGAGCACGGCAGCTGGTGTTGCCGAAGCGGCAGGTCCGGAGGAATCGCTGGCGGTCGGCGTGGCGGAGCGAATGCTGCTCAGCGACGCCCTCTCGACGCTTCCCGAACGATCCCGAGATGTCGTTCGGCTGGCCTTCGTCGGCGACCTCACCCACGCCCAGATCGCCGAGCAGTGCAATCTCCCGCTCGGCACCGTCAAGAGCGACATCCGGCGGGGGCTGTCGAAGCTCCGCCGCCACTTGGAAGGATTCGACGATGCTCAGCGATAGCGACCAGATCGAGGATCCCACCTTCGTCGCCAGGGTGCGTTCCATCGCCGGCTCGTTCGGTCCCGACGATCGTGAACGCGTCGAGCCACCCGCCGACCTGTGGGACCAGATCAAGGCGCGCACCAGCGACCCGCGGCGAATCGGTGCCCTGCCGTCCCATGCCCCAACGGTGATCGGCGTCGAGCCGGCCACGGTGGTGCCCATGAGACAGCGCGCCCGGTCGATCCCACGTCGAGTGCTCGCCGCCGCGGCAGCGGTCGTGCTCGTCGCTGCCACCGCGGCCGTCGTGGCGGTTCGTCACGATTCGTCCTCGACCAAGCTGGTGTCGAGCGCGTCGCTCGCCCCACTCGAAGGAACCGCCACCGCAAGCGCCCGAGTGGTCCGCGTCGGCGGACAGCTCCGCCTCATGCTCACCACCCACAACATGGCGCCGGCGCCCGAGGGGGAGTACTACGAGCTCTGGTTGATGGACCGCGCCAACACGATCCCGAACAGTCTCGGCGCCTTGAGCGGTGACATCACTGTGACCATTCCGGGCGGTCTCGACGTCACCAAGTATCCCGTTGTGGACATCTCGCTCGAAGCCATCGACAGCCCCGATTACTCCGGCCACAGCATTCTGCGCGGCACCCTCGCCTGACCTGCAACCGCTGAGCACGTGAGCTCAGCGTCACAGAGTTGGACCTCACCTCGGAGATCGATCTCGACACCGACGCCGAGGTGGCGCTGGCCGAGCAGATCGCCGAGGCCTTCGAGCAGACCGATCACCTCGTCGTGCTCAACTGCGCCGAATTCGACTGGGTGGACTCCAGTGGCCTGCGCATCTTGTTCGAAGCGACCCGGCTGGGCAACACCCGCGATGTCCGCGTGGTGCTGGCGGAGCCGTCACGACGACTGCCACGAGCTGCACACGGCGGTCCGGGCGAGTCGTGGCGCCGCAGTCCACAGCTTCCCGGTCCCTCACGCCGTCTGAGTCACGCCGTTCGTTTGCCCCGACGCGTCGGCGAGTGCGACCTCGGCGGCTGGTCCGGGAGCGGCCAGCAGAAACCCTTGGCCCCAAGGCACACCCAAGTCGACCAACGTGGCCAGCTCGCTGCCGGTCTCGATGCCCTCGGCGACCAGGATGGCGCCGATGTCGGTGGCGAACGACGTGAGCGCTGAGGCCAACGCTCGACGCGCCAGGTCGGTGTCGATGCGCGCGATGAGGTCGCGGTCGAGCTTCACGATGTCGGGTCGCAGTCGAAGGATGTGCTGCAGGCCGACGTTGCCGGTTCCGGCGTCATCGATGGCGACGCGCGTTCCTCGGGCCCGGAGACGATCGAGATGGTCGTGCATGGCCGGATAATTGTGGACGATCGAGTCCTCGGTCATCTCCACGATGAGACGGTCGCCGGGCGCGGAGGCCAGAACATCGGACAACTCCACCGTCGAGATCGTCGCCGCTGACGCGTTGACCGCCAGGAGGCACCCCTCGGGCAGGTGGGCCAGCTCCGCCACGGCTCGGGAGATCGCCGCCAGCTCGAGATCGATCCCGAGTCCGACCTCGGACGCCTCATCGAACCACCGGTCGGGCGACCGTTGCAGCGGATGGTCGAATCGCGCCAGAGCCTCGCACCCGATCACCCGGCCGGTCTCCAATTCGACAATCGGCTGGAACACCATGTGGAGGAATTCGCCGTTCAGCGCCGAGTGGGTGCGGGCCCGCTTGGCATCAGTCAGTCGGGCACGGCGACCGTCGCGGTCGGCCTGCTCGATCAACTTCCTCCGGATCGTCACGTTGTGCATCTCGACTTCGCGTTGCAGCGAGCGGATCGCGAGCAGGTTCCCGACTCGGAGCACGACCTCGGCGTGATCGAACGGTTTCGTGAGGAAGTCCGTCGCTCCCGACTCGATCGCGAGGCGCTTCGACTGGTCGTCGATGTCGGTGCCGAGGATGATCACGGGGAGGAGCGGCATGCTCGGCACGCTGCGTCGCAGCTCCGTCAAGACTGTCATTCCGTCCATCTCGGGCATGTGGAGGTCGAGCAGCACGACATCGGGCTGGGTCTTCTCGTACAGATCGATCACCTGTCGTGGATCGCTGGTGCCGTGAATGTTGACGTACCCGGCGCGCGCCAAGACCGCCTTCAGCAGGGCCACGTTGGCGCTCATGTCATCGACGATCAGGATGCAGGATTCTTCAGGCATTCGGAAGTGCTCCATTCCGGGAAGCGGCTTCAACAGCAGTGCTGCTTCCGCCCTCCATCGGCGACTCCCTGGCCCGAACTTGAACCTCTTGATTCAGCGCGAATGCGCACGCTGCGCTGGCTCGGCATCGGGGAATGCGCGGTGCTCCACCTGCTCGAGGCTGAGGGCCAGGGCCGGACACGCTGCGACTGCCCGCCGTGCGTGGGCCAGTTCGTCGCGGCTGAGCGGCCGGCCGTCGATGATGGGATAGCCCCAGTCGTCCATGCGGATGGCTTCGGGGAAGAGGTCGGCGCACAGTCCCTCGCCCGTGCAGCGGATCGGGTCGAGGCGCACTCGGTACTTCATTGCCATATCGGACCTCCGCGGCGGCTGGGGATCGGGAGGAGGCCGGCCCGCTTCGAACCGGGACAGCGACGACCCCGACGGTGGTCCTCGATGTCGTCGGCGAACACCGTCAGCGCGCTGCGGATGAACCGAGCTGCGCCGTCGGGCAGGGCGCACGCACCCCGTCGTTCGACGTCGCCGGCCCATCGCTCCAACTGGGCCGGATCGGTGCGCCCGGACATGGTGAGTGTCTTCATGCCGTCGGCGAGCGCCGCCAGTCCGTGAACGCATGGCCCGCACTGGCCGGCCGACTCGTAGGAGTACCACTCGAGCACCCGTGCCGATTCCATCACACCGCAGCCTGAGGCGGGCAGGAGGTGGACGGCACCGCAACCGAGCGCCGCTCCGTAGGGTCGGAGCGCAGCGTTGCTCAACCGCACGGTCTCGAGAGCCGAGCCGGGCAACCAGGCGCCGAAGTACCCGCCGACGAGGATAGCTCCAACCGACTGTGTGAGCCCGCTCGCCGCTCGCACGACAGTGAGCAGCGACGACCCGACTCCGACCTCCACGACTCGCGGTTGACCGACTGCGCCCGTCACGGTGACGAGGCAGGTCCCGGGTTCGTCGGGGGTGCCCTGCTCGCGGAACCAGGCGGCACCGCGTTCAGCGATGAGCGCCAGGTGAGCCATCGTCTCGGCGTTGTTGATCAGGGTCGGACGACCGTCGACGCCCTTCTCGAAGGGCCGAGGTGGCGTCATCGTGGGCTTCGCTTCGCCCCCGTTGATCCAGTGCACCAGCGCGGTCTCCTCGCCGGCCACGTAACGCGGGGGTGTCTCGAGGACTTCGACTGGGGTGCCCCCCGGCTCGAGATGGAGCCGCTCCGCGATGGCAGATCGCACTTGGGTGATGGCGTCGCGATCGTTGCGATCGATGCAGATCTGCACCTGATCGGCTCCGACGGCCGCTGCGGCCCACGCTGCACCGTCGAGCAGGAGGTGAGGGGCCCGAAGCGCCAGGAAGTGATCCTTGTGACTGATCGGCTCGCCTTCGGTCGCATTGACGACCACCGTGGGCACCTTGCGGGCGGAGGCAACGGCGCGGAGCTTTCGGCCCGTCGGGAATCCGGCTCCGCCTCGACCACGCAGCCCGGCCTGCTCTGCCATCTCGATGATTCGACGGTCGGGTCGACCTGCGACGGCTGGCGTCGGTCGAGGGTGGAACTGCCGATATCGGGCGAGCCCCCCGGCTTCGGCGCCGTCGCCGACAGCTCCGAGGAGCCGAGGGCCGGCGGGCCGTGCCGCGGTGATGACGGGCTCGGTAGTGGTGGTGGCGAGGTCGGATTCCATCATCGTCCAGCCCCCCGAGACGGGGTGAGGGTTGCGCGCTGCGGACGGGCGATGACCGGTCGGCGGACGACGAGTCGCCAGGTCAACGTCACGAGGACGGCGAGAACGCATGCTGCGTCGAGTCCGAGCATCCAACGCATGCGGGAATCGGTTCCAGCGCCGAACCCGTGGGCCAGGGCGATCGGCCAGCAGGCGTAGGCCGACCAGTGAACGGTGCGCCACACCCTCGGGCCGATGCGGACGCGTAGGAGGCTGGTGATCACGATGGCGATCAGGCAGTCGACCGCGAGCGCTCCCAGCCCGATCCACAGCGGGCGGTACCCAGCGGTGAAGGGAACGACCGTGTCGAGCCACCCGATCGGTACGAACCCGTCGACGACGGTCGTGGTGATGTGGATCGCCAGGAACACGATCACGACCAACGAGACGTTGCGGTGCAGGCCTTCGATGATGAAGCGGGGCCAGCGCCGCGACTCCCATCGCCCCGAGGTGAGCAAGCCGAGCACCATCGACGCGGTCAGGACCAGCAACGACACGATTCCGCTCGCTCGGGTCAGATACCACATCGACGTTCCGCCGAAGGCCAGGATCGGACTCATCGTGAACCTCCGACCGACAGGCGCGACCGACTCACGGGCGATCGATCGGGCGGCTCGACGAGGGTTTCCGCTCCGTCGAGGCTGACCAGCCGTGCCCACAGGCCCAGTTGACCCAGCCACTCCGGCGCTGAGGCGCCGCGGATGATCGCAGCGGTGCTCGCGATGTTGGCATCGACGCAGCTGGCTGCAGCCACCGTGACCGTCCGCCAGACCTCCGGCGCCGGGCGTCCAGTACGTGGGTCGATGAGGTGGTGGAGCTCGACCCCGCCGCGGTGCCATCGTCTGGCGGTCGTGCTCGAGGTGGCCAGTCCGCCCGACTCGATGGCGACGGTGGGGCCATCCGTGCCGAGGGAATCGTCGTGGCGATCGGCGAGCGCGATCGGCCAACCCCCCAGTGGGGCGGGCCCTGCGGCGGCCAGGTCGCCTCCGATGCTCACCAACACCCCCGATCCGGTCGCCGCCGCGGCCGCAGCAGCGGCGCGATCGGCGGCCAGCGCCTTGGCCGTGGCACCGAGATCGAGTTGCACACCGGCCGGGACGGTGATCGTGCGGGCGAGGCGATCGATCTTGATCTGGGGCCACTGCGACGCGGCTCGCACGGTGACCACGGGCGGTCCATCGATGGGAAGGTCGGCGAATGTGCAGTCGTAGCCGAGCAGCCGGATCGCCCGCCCGATGGTCGGGTCGACGTCGCCGTCAGTGACCATGGCGGCGCGCACGGCCACCTCGAGGGCGTCCAGCAGCACCGTCGAGACGGCGACGGCGTGTCCGGCCGACGCGTTGACGCGTGACAGGTCAGAGTCGTCGCGGAAGCGGCTGCATGCGTGGTCGATGGCATCGATCTCGCGGAGCGCAGACATCGTGGCCAGCGTCAGCCTGTCAGGGTCAGCGGCGATGACCACGCAGGTGGTGCCCAGAATCTGAACGCACGACCGGGGGAGCGGCTGCTCGGTCACGAACCACCTGAGACCACGACGGGCGGTGAGTACGTCCGAACCGGTGGGCGATATGCCGGCTGTGGCGGGAAAGTGGTCGGGGGGGCCGTCACGACCGGTCGGACCCTCGTGGTCGTGTGGGTTGCGGGCGCCGCTTGGGTGCGAGGTGCCGGTTCGGCCGGCGCGACCGAAGGTGGGACGGTCGCCGGTGGGGCGGTCGCCGGTGGGGCGGTCGTGGAGGCGGTGGTCGCCGCAGCGATCTGACCGGCACTGGCGGCACGGGAGGTGGCGTGACCGGCGGCGACCTGCGGTGAAGCCAGCACGAAACCTCCGGTGAAAATCATTCCGCCGGCGATCGTCCACTTGGTGGCCTTCGAGATGCGCTCGAGTCCGGCGTCGCGCTGGGTTGGTCCGACGCGGTAGGTCTGCGTTGCGTTCTTGCGCTTGGGTGCGTGACCGGGAATTGTCATGACTCCATCGTGCGGCGCCTCGCGACAGAACCGTGCGCGCGGAATGTCAAGGTCTGGCCAAGTTTGATGAGCGCGGCCCCCCTCGGCATCGTGGCCCGGAAGACTCCGCCGGTGAAGAAAACCGTGACGGAGCACGCCTCCGACTTCCTCGTTCCCGTCCGCGACGACCGCGATCTCGACGCCGGCGTCGAGGGCAACTCCCGACTGACGGCCGCCATTGGCACGTTCCTGCTGGTGGCGCTGTTCATCGAAGGCGTGACGTTGGTGATCGGTGTCGATCAGTTGCTGGCCCTGCACGTGTTCATCGGGTTCCTGGTGATCCCGCCAGTGGTGCTCAAGTTGTCGTCCACGGGGTATCGGATGATCCGCTACTACACGGGAGACGATCGCTACCACCGCAAGGGCCCGCCTCATCCAGTGCTCCGGATCATTGGCCCGCTCGTCATCCTGAGCACGGTGGCGTTGCTCGTTACCGGCGTCAGCGGGATCGCGGTCGGGGGGTCGAACTCGCAGAACCTGGTCGATCTGCACCAGACCGCCTTCATCGCGTGGGTCGTGCTGATGTCGATCCACGTGCTGGGGCATCTGGTGGAGACCGCGCGGTACTCGGCCGCTGATTGGGCGCCCCGCCGGCCTCGGGTCCGCCGCATTGGGGTGCGACGGACCCTGGTGGTGGGCTCGGTGGTCATCGGGCTCGGACTGGGCGCGCTGTCGATCGGGTGGGCGTCCACGTGGCGCACCGAGCGCGACGCGAAGCGCAACGAGTTCGTCGGTCCCGGACGGTGATCTGGGTCCTTCGGCCCTGTCGGCGGTGCACGGACCGCGATTGCCTGACGTGCATGGAGACATGGCCTGCGGTGATCGAGGACGCCTGATGTTCCGATCGATGGAGCTCGCCGGTTGGAATGGGGTGTGGGCCGCCCTGGGGTTCGTGGGAGTGGGAATTGCGGTGTGGTCCGTTGTTCGCACCGCTCGGGCGGGCCGAGTCGGCGCCGACGTGCTGGCGCTCCTCGCTGTCGTTGGCGCCTTGGGCACGGGCGAATCGTTCGCCGCCGCGGTGATCACGGTGATGTTGGCCACCGGATTGACGCTCGAGGCCCGAGCTGCGCGCCGGGCTGGACAGGAATTGAGGGCACTGATCGACCGCCAGCCGCGTCACGTCCGACGTCGGACGGCGTCAGGTCTCGAGACGGTGCCTGTCGAGATGGTCGGCATCGGTGACGAGATCATGGTGGCCACCGCCGATGTCGTGGCAGTCGACGGAACGCTGATCGATCCTGAGGCCACGATCGACGAGAGCGCGATCACCGGCGAGCCGTTGCCGCGTCGGCTCGTCGCAGGCGACGCCGTGTCGAGCGGGAGCATCAATGCCGGTCAGCCGTTCAGCCTCCGTGCTGACCGGTCGGTGGCCGACAGCGCGTACGCCGGGATCGTTCGGATGGCCAGCGAGGCCAGCGCCACCTCGGCACCGTTGGTGCGGCTCGCGGATCGAACTGCGGTGGTGTTCCTGGTCGTGGGCCTGGCGTTGGCTGCTGCTGGTTGGGCGTGGTCCGGGCATCTGACCCGGGCAGTCGCCGTGCTGGTGGTCGCGACTCCCTGTCCTCTGATCTTGGCCGTGCCGATCGCTGTCTCGTCGGGGTTGTCACGGTCGGCCGCCCGTGGAGTGGTGATCAAGGGTGGTGCGGTCCTCGAGCAGTTGGCCCGGGTGAACGTGGTGTTCTTCGACAAGACCGGCACCTTGACCGCCGGTCGGCCCGAGGTGGTGTCAGTGATCGGGAGTGATCTGTGCTCCTCCCGCCAGGTGCTCTCGATGGCGGCGTCCCTCGACCAGCAGTCGTCCCACGTCATCGCGGACGGGATCGTTCGCGGCGCAGCCGCCCGAGGTGTTGGTCTCATTCCGGCATCGGACGTGCTCGAGGAGGCGGGCGGGGGGACACGTGGCCGGGTCGGAGACCAGGACGTGCGGATCGGGCGCGCCGCATGGCTCGGTCTGAGCGATGACGATCCTCTGGTGGTTCGGGCGACCCGGAAGGCCGCACGTTCGGCCGGGACCATCGTCATGGTCGAGATCGATGGCACAGCCGCCGGCGCCGTCGTGCTGGCGGATCGGGTTCGACCCGAGGCGTCGCGCACGTTGCGGCGTCTTCGGGAGCTGGGAGCGAAGCGGCTGGTGATGGTGACCGGCGATCGTCGGGGTCCCGCCCTGGTCGTCGGCAAGATGCTCGAACTCGACGAGGTCCTCGCGGCGCGGACCCCGGCCGAGAAGGTTGCGGACATTCGTCAGGCCAGCGCGGGAAGCGCGGTGGTGGTGATGGTCGGGGACGGGATCAACGATGCTCCTGCGCTGGCTGCAGCTGATGTCGGCGTCGCCATGGGCGCACGCGGGGGAAGTGCGGCAACGGAGTCCGCTGATGTGGTCCTCGGCCTCGACCGGCTCGACCGACTGGCCGATGCTGTGGAGATCGCTCAGCGGTCGCGACGCATCGCCGGTCAGAGCGCGACCGTCGGTCTCGTGCTGTCGTTGATCGCCATGAGCATTGCGTTCATGGGTTGGCTCCCGCCGGCAGAGGGAGCGCTGGTTCAGGAGGCCATCGATGTCGCTGTGATCCTGAATGCACTCCGGGCGCTTCGTGACCTCAACGGCCAGGCCCGGCTGGAGGGTCGCGACGCCGAGATCGCCAGACGCTTCGACCAGGAACACGCACTGCTTCGGCCCCGGCTCGATCACCTGCTGGAACTCGCCGACCAGATCGGCAGCGGGGACCGCGACGCGGACCTGTCGGCGGCGCGTGAAGCCCTGGTGGTGCTCCGAGACGAGCTGGGGCCACACGAACTCGCCGAGGCCGAAGAGCTCTACCCATTGGTCGGCGCGGCGCTCGGCGGGACGGATCCGACCGCGGCCATGGCTCGGACGCATGTGGAGATCCTGCGTCTCACCGATCGACTGGGCGGGCTCATCGAGAGCATCGGGGCCACCGACGACGGCGGAGACCTGGTCCGGGCCGACATCGATGAGCTTCGCC
>JBBQLA010000056.1:0-9433 GCA_038327485.1 Acidimicrobiales bacterium | reverse complement strand
GGTGCCGGCAGTGCTGGTTTCGCATACGGCCTCGGCGCCATCGGCCCGGGCATCGGCATCGGTTACCTCGTCGGCCAGGCCGTTCAGGCCATGGCTCGCCAACCCGAGTCGGCCGGTCAGGTCCAGACCACGATGTTCCTCGGCATCGCCTTCACCGAGGCGCTCGCCCTCATCGGCTTCGTGGTGTTCATTCTCCTGAAGTTCGTCTGATCACGACGTCCGTCTGATCGACGTTCGATCAGATCCCATTTGTTGCTGAGGACATTCGTCCAAGGAGTTCGACCATGTTCGCCGTTGAGAATCCCGTCATCCCCGACATCCCAGAGGTCATCTGGGGGGCGATCGCGTTCTTCCTGTTGCTGATCCTGATGTGGGCGGTGTGTCTGCCGCCCATCAAGAAGGGGATGCGTCAGCGGGAAGAGGCGCTGCAGGCTGATGCCGAGGCCGCCGAGCGCGCCGCGGTCGAGGCCACGCTGGTTCGCCGCGACTACGACGCGACGATCGCGGAGGCCCGCGCCGAGGCGGCACGGGTCATCGAGGAGGCTCGCCGAGCCAGTGACGCCCGACGCACCGAGATCATCTCGGCCGTCGAAGCGGAACTGTCGGTCGAGCGTCAGGCGGCGCTGGCCGAGATCGAGACCGACCGGCAGGCCGCACTGGTCCAGTTGCGCGGTGAGGTCGGTGGCCTCGCAGTGGCGGCGGCGTCCAAGGTCGTCCAGAAGGAACTCGACACCGGCGCCAATCAAGCGACCGTCGACGAGCACGTCAACCTGGCCTCCGGCCTGAGCTGAAAGGCCGACAAAAATGTTTGCATTCCTGGCAGCAGAGGGCGCCGATGTCGGCAACGGCTACTGGCTTCCTCACGATCTCAACGAGGTCATCTGGGGCACCATCGCCTTCGTCCTCGTGTTCGGTTTGATCGTGTGGAAGGCCGGACCGGCCATCAAGAAGGCACTGAAGGCGCGACCCGAGCGGATCTCGGGAGAGTTGGCTGCGGCCGAGTCGGTCAAGGTCGAGGCCGAGGCCGAGCGTGACCGAATCAAGGCGGCGCTGGCCGACTCCGACGCCGAAGCAGCCCAGATCGTCGAGGCAGCACGTCAGAGCGCCGATCGCCTCCGGGTCGACGGCGAGACCCGTGCCCTGGCTGACGCGCAGACCCTGCGTGACCGTGCTGCGCACGACATCGTCTCGGCCCGCCGTCAGGCCGAGAGTGACCTCGTCGGCGAGGTGTCCCGACTCGCCCTCGGTGCCGCCGAGAAGGTCGTGCACAACAACCTCGACGACGCGACCCAGCAGGCGCTGATCGAATCTTTCATCAGCCAGGTCGGCGCGAACAACTGATCGGATCATCATGACTGAAACTCGCAATCAGGTCACAAGGAACGAGGCGTACGCCGAAGCCCTGTTCAACGTGGCGCACGCCGAGGGTGTGCTCTTCGAGGTCGAGGACGAGCTGTTCCGCTTCGCCCGCCTGCTCGAGGCGAACGAGGAGCTCCGTGCGACCCTGGCCGACCCCCACATTCCGGCCGCCCGTCGGCAGCAGATCGTCGAGGACCTCCTCGGCGGCAAGGCCACGCCCACCACGGTGAACCTCGTGTCGCTCGTTGTCGGCAACGGCCGGGCCCACGATCTTCCCAAGATCGTCGACGAGTTCGTGGAACGTTCCACTGCTTCACGGGGCAGTGTCGTCGCCGAGGTCCGCTCGGCCATCGCGCTGTCCGACGATCAGCAGCAGCGCCTCGCCGCCTCGCTGTCGGCGCAGACCCGCCGTGAGGTCACCGTGCGCAATGTCGTCGACCCGTCGGTGCTCGGCGGCATCGTCACCGAGATCGGCGACTCCATCATCGACGCCAGTGTCCGCACCCGTCTCCATCAACTTCGCGAAGCCTTCTGAGGAACTGAACCATGGCTGAACTGACCATCAACACCGCTGACATCACCGCAGCGATCCGCAAGAACCTCGACGGCTTCGTCCCCGACGTGGCGCTCACGCAGGTGGGTCGCGTCATCGAGGTCGGCGACGGCATCGCCCGGGTCTCCGGTCTGCCCGACGCCGGCGTCAATGAACTCCTCGCCTTCGAGAGCGGCGCCGTGGGCCTCGCCCTGAACCTCGACGAAGAGTCGATCGGTTGCGTCGTGCTCGGCGAGGTCAACGAGATCGAAGAGGGCCAGACCGTCCGGGCGACCGGCGAGATCCTCGATGTGCCCGTCGGTGACGGCATGCTCGGTCGTGTCGTGAACGCCATGGGCGAGCCGATCGACGGCAAGGGACCGCTGGTCAACGTGCAGCGTCGCCGCATGGAGATCCAGGCGCCCGGCATCATGGGTCGCAAGCCCGTGCACGAGCCGATGCAGACCGGCATCAAGGCCATCGACTCGCTGATCCCGATCGGCCGTGGCCAGCGTGAGCTGATCATCGGCGACCGCAAGACCGGCAAGACCACTGTCGCCATCGACGCCATCCTCAACCAGAAGGGTCTGGGGGTGAACTGCATCTACGTCGCCATCGGGCAGAAGGCCTCGACCGTGGCGCAGATCGTGGCGCGGCTCGAGGCCGCGGGCGCCATGGAGTACACCGTCGTGGTGGTCGCTCCGGCCTCGGACCCGGCTCCCTTCAAGTACCTCGCTCCCTACGCCGGATGCGCCATGGGCCAGCACTGGATGGAGAACGGCGGCCACGCACTGGCCATCTACGACGACCTCTCCAAGCAGGCCGAGGCCTACCGTCAGGTCTCGCTGCTGCTGCGCCGCCCGCCGGGGCGCGAGGCCTACCCCGGCGACGTGTTCTACCTGCACTCCCGCCTGCTCGAGCGTGCCGCCAAGTTGTCCGACGATCGCGGCGCCGGTTCGATGACTGCCCTTCCGGTCATCGAGACCAAGGCCGGCGATGTGTCCGCCTACATCCCCACCAACGTGATCTCGATCACCGACGGCCAGATCTTCCTGCAGGACGACCTGTTCAAGTCCGGCGTGCGTCCCGCCATCGACGTGGGCATCTCGGTGTCCCGCGTGGGTTCCGCCGCGCAGATCAAGGCCATGAAGACCGCCGTGGGCACGCTCAAGTCCGACCTGCAGCAGTTCCGTGAGCTCGAGGCGTTCGCCGCCTTCGGTTCCGACCTCGATGCCGTGTCCAAGGCGCAGCTCGAGCGCGGCTACCGGCTCACCGAACTCCTCAAGCAGGGCATCGGCCAGCCGGTCCCCGTCGAGGAGCAGGTCGTGGTGCTGTTCGCCGGCACCCGGGGCCATCTCGACAACATCCCGGTCACCGATGTCAAGCGTTTCGAGGCCGAGCTGCTCGAGTGGTTCCGCGGTCGTCACGGCGACGTGCTGGCCGGCATCAAGTCAGCCGGAACGGTCGACGCCGACGCCCTCGAGGTCGACGTCAAGGCCTTCGCCGCTCAGTTCCAGGTGACCGGTACCGCCGGGACCAACCCTGAGGTGACCGACCCTGGCGCTTCGAGTTCGGCCCAGGTTGTCGCTCCGATCCATCTCCCCGAGGATGAGTTGACCCGCGACGAGACCTCCGGAAGCGCCCACTGACATGCCGGGCGCACAGGAACGGGTCCTCCGCCGCCGCATCGGCAGCGTGCAGAACACCAAGAAGATCACGCGCGCCATGGAGCTCATCGCCGCCACCCGTGTCGTCAAGGCACAAAATGCCGCGCGCGACGCCCGTCCCTATGCCGAACACATCACCGAGGTCATCCGTGACCTCGCCGCCTCGGGTACTGCCAGCAGCCACCCGCTGCTGCGTGAGGCGACGGGTCATGGCAAGGTCGGAATCATCGTCCTCAGCTCCGATCGTGGCCTCGCCGGTGCGTACAACAGCTCGGTCATCCGGGCCGCTGAGCGCGAGATCATGGCCGCTCGCTCCGAGGGTCGCGGCTACGCCTTGGTGACCGTCGGTCGCAAGGCCGAGGGATACTTCCGGTTTCGCAACTACGAGATCGCCGCCTCGTACAGCGGTTTCACCGAGAAGCCCAGCTACGAGATCGCTCGCGAGATCGCCGCTCGCATCGTCGAGTTGTTCCACGACGACGTCGACCGCATCGAGCTCGTCTACACCCGGTTCATCTCGATGGGCAGCCAAGAGGTGACGGTTCGCCGCTTCCTCCCGCTCGAGACCGTTGCGGACGAGACCGACGGTGCCGAGCCGGCCCAGCCCAGCGCTGCCTACGAATTCGAGCCGTCGCCGGCCGCCGTGCTCGAGGCGCTGCTGCCCCGCTACGTCGAGTCCCGGTTGTTTGCAGCGCTGCTCGAAGGTGCCGCGTCGGAGCTGTCCGCTCGACAGCGAGCCATGAAGGCCGCCACCGACAACGCCCAAGAGCTCATCACCAAGCTCAGTCGGAAGATGAACCAGGCCCGCCAGGACGCCATCACCACCGAGATCATGGAGATCATCAGCGGCGCCGAGGCGCTCAGCGCCGACAAGGGCGACGACGCCGACCTCCTCCTCGATCACCTGTCGTCGGACATCTTCACGCACGGCAAGGCCCAACCTCACCACCACTCGCGCGCTGACGCACCACTTCGAAGCACAGGAGCATCGTCATGACCATGACCGAACCCACACTCAAGCAAGGCCGCATCGTCGCCATCGCCGGACCGGTGGTGGACATCGAGTTCCCGCCCGACGGTCTTCCCGAGATCAACATGGCCCTCAGTTTCGAGATTCGTCTCGATGGTGAGGTCATCCAGGTCATGGCCGAGGTCGCGCAGCAGATCGGCGACAACCGGGTGCGGGCCATCTCGCTGAAGCCGACCGACGGTCTGGTCCGCGGGACCATCGTGACCAACACCGGTCACGGCATCCAGGTGCCCGTGGGTGACGCCACCCTCGGCCACGTCTTCAACGTGATCGGCCAGCCGCTCGACGTGCCGTCGGTCGACGCCGACACCTACTGGGACATCCACCGTCCCGCTCCGGCGTTCGACACCCTGGAGCCGCAGGCCACCATGTTCGAGACCGGCATCAAGGTCATCGACCTGCTGACCCCGTACCTGCAGGGCGGCAAGATCGGCCTGTTCGGCGGCGCGGGAGTGGGCAAGACGGTGCTCATCACCGAGATGATCCGCCGTGTGGCGCAGAACCACGGTGGTGTGTCGGTGTTCGCCGGCGTGGGCGAGCGCACCCGTGAAGGCACCGACCTGTTCTTGGAGATGGAGGAGTCGGGCGTGCTCGAGAAGGCCGCCCTCTGCTTCGGTCAGATGGATGAGCCACCAGGCGTGCGTCTGCGGATCGCGCTGGCCGCACTGACCATGGCCGAGTACTTCCGTGACGTGCAGGGCCAGGATGTGTTGCTGTTCGTCGACAACATCTTCCGCTTCACTCAGGCCGGTTCCGAGGTGTCGACCCTGCTCGGCCGCATGCCGTCGGCCGTGGGCTACCAGCCGACCCTGGCCGACGAGATGGGTCAGCTCCAGGAGCGGATCACCTCGACCGGCGGCCGTTCGATCACGTCGCTGCAGGCCGTGTACGTGCCCGCCGATGACTACACCGACCCGGCCCCGTTCACCTCGTTCACCCACTTCGACGGCACGACCGAGCTGAGCCGTGACATCGCCTCGCTGGGTATCTACCCGGCTGTGGATCCGCTGGCTTCTACATCGTCGATCCTCTCGCCTGAGGTCGTTGGTCAACGCCACTACGACGTGGCTCGGCGCGTCCAGGAGATCCTGCAGCGATACAAGGAGCTGCAGGACATCATCGCCATCCTCGGCCTCGACGAGCTGTCCGAGGAGGACCGCATCACCGTGGACCGTGCCCGCAAAGTGCAGAAGTTCCTCTCGCAGCCCATGTACGTCGCCGAGGTCTTCACCGGCCTGCCCGGTGTGACGACTCCGGTCGACGAGACCGTGGACAGCTTCGAGGCGCTGATCCGGGGCGACCTGGATCACCTGCCCGAGCAGGCGTTCTTCAACGTCGGCGGTGCCGAGGACGCCATCCGCAAGGCGAAGGAACTGGAGAAGAACGCGTGAGCGTGCTCCACGTCGAGCTCGTCTCTCCGGAGCACGTCGCCTATTCGGGCGACGCCAAGATGGTCATCGCGCGGACCATCGAAGGCGACATCGCCTTCCTGCCCGGCCACGTGCCGTTCATCGGTGTGCTCGCCACCCACCCCGTCCGGGTGCTGCTCGACGACGGCGGAGAGCAGTTCATCGCGGTGCACCAGGGGTTCGTCGAAGTGTCGTCACCCGACGCCGACGGCGACACTCGGGTGACCATTCTCTCCGATGTGTGCGAGTTGCCGGCCGAGATCGACGTGGCCCGCGCCACGTCGGCCAAGGGCCGTGCCGAGGAGGCCATCAGGGCCGACTCGGAGGACGAGGACGCCAAAGGCGCGCTGGCGCGCGCTGATGTGCGTCTCACCGTCGCCGCTGCCTGATCTGCCGTCGGAGTGCCGCGCCGTCGTCTCGCAGTCGCGCTGCTGTTCGACGCGGACAGTGCCGCGTCGATCGACGTGCTGCGGGGCGCAGTTGGCGCCACCGTCGACGACATCGCCCGGATCCCGCCGCACATCACCCTCGTCCCGCCGGTGCAGTTGCCCGACGGAGAGATCGCCGCGGCATGGGAAGAGGTTCGCCGAGCTGGTCGTGTGATCGATGGCCCGTTGGCGCTTCACCTCGGTCCGGTGGCCACCTTCGCCCCGACGACGCCGACGATTCACCTGGCCGTGTCTGCTGGCGAAGGACTGGTCGCCCTGCGCAACGCGTCGCGGGTCGAGTCGATGGGTCGGCCCGACAAGTTCGACTTCGTGCCGCACGTGACCTTGTGCGAGGAGGCGTCGCCGGAACGGATCGACGCGGCGGTCGCGGCGTTGGCCGACCTCTCGCTCGACGTCGAGATCCGACGGCTGTGGCTGATGCAGTTCCAGCCGACCGCCGGCGCCTCGGGCCGGTGGGAACCGATCGGTGACGTGTCGCTCGGACCGGTGCATCAACGCCCATCGGGGACCTCCCGGCTGGAGCTCGGCATCTCGGTGACCCGAGACCCGTCCACTCGATCGCTGATCGCTCGAGTGCTCGACCGAGACGACATCGGCATTGCGCCGTATCCGGTGGTACACCGAGCGCTGCAACAGCGCATCGGTCGGGCGCGGGTCATCACCGCCCGACTCGATGACGTCGTGGTGGCCGCCACCGAGTACTCGTGGCTCGACGGCGAGGCGACGATCCACTTCGTCATGACCGACGCATGTCACCGTGGCCACGGCCTGGGCCGCGCCGTGATCCGACATGCGTTCGACGATCTGCTCGCTCGCGGGGTACGCATCGTGGACGCTCGGGCCACGCCGGATCTGCCCGCCCAGGTGCTGTCGGCCTACGGGTTCGCCGCCATCGACGCGGCGACGTGGCGCGTCACCCTGCAGTGACGGACGCCGGGACTCAGTAGTCGTACTTGTCGCGAATGTGGTGGGCCTCGACGACCCGCACCGTGCCCGACCGCGACCGCATGACCAGCGACTGGGTGGTGGCCCCGGCCGCGCTGTGGTGCACGCCCTTGAGCAGGTCGCCGTCGGTGATGCCGGTCGAGGCGAAGAAGCAGTTGTCCGAGGCGACCAGGACATCTGCGGTCAGCACTTGGTCGAGGTCGTAGCCGGCGTCGAGGGCGGCCCGACGCTCAGCCTCGTTGCGGGGCCACAGCTTGCCCAGGATCTCACCTCCCATGCACTTGAGCGCGGCGGCGGCGATCACCCCTTCGGGGGTGCCACCGATGCCGAACATGATGTCGGCGCCGGAGTCGGCCCACGCGGTGGAGATGGCGCCGTTCACGTCGCCGTCCTGGATCATCCGGATACGCGCTCCTGCGGCACGGATCTCCGCGATGAGCTCGGCGTGGCGAGGCCGATCCAGCACGACGGCGGTGAGATCACGAACCCGCTCGCCCTTGGCCTTGGCCACCGCCGCGAGGTTGGCGGCGACCGGCGCGTCGATGTCGATGACGCCGGCGCCTTCGCGGCCGACCGCCAGTTTGTCCATGTACACGCAGGGTCCCGGGTCGAACATGGAACCGCGGTCGGCCACGGCGATCACCGCGATGGCACCGCCACGACCCATGGCGGTCAGGGTGGTGCCTTCGACCGGGTCGACCGCGATGTCGCACGCCGATCCGGTGCCGTCGCCGACCTCCTCGCCGTTGAACAGCA
The DNA here is from genome assembly GCA_038327485.1 of Acidimicrobiales bacterium. Taxonomy (GTDB): domain Bacteria; phylum Actinomycetota; class Acidimicrobiia; order Acidimicrobiales; family Microtrichaceae; genus JBBQLA01. Next base: position 1,286 of record JBBQLA010000056.1, on the reverse strand, counting down.
TGGGGGCTTCGTCCTTCTCGCCCTCGCCGATGACCACCACGCCGCGCATGGCGACGGTGGTGAGCAGCATGCGCATCGCATCGACTGCGGCGCCGTCGGCGGCGTTCTTGTCGCCGTTGCCGACCCATCGGGAAGCGGCGAGCGCCGCGGCCTCGGTGGTGCGGACCAGCTCCATCGCGAGGTTGCGGTCAGGGGCGCGATCGTGAGGCATCCGAAACGCTAGCCAGCGAGGATGGGCCGTGCCGAATTGCCCGGGGTGGCAAGATGCCCCGTGGCACATGACGAGCACGAGACCGAGACCGAGACCGAGACGCAGCCCGAGGGCAGCGACGGTCTGCTCAGCTATGAGGTGAGTGAGTGGTCGGGGGAGTCACGCCGCATGCTCGACTCCATGCTGACCTCGGCCGACATTCGTCACTTCTGGCAGGGCACGACCCTGAGCGTGGCGTCGGACAACGAGGCCGAGACCGACGCCATCATCGAAGAGGTGCTCGCCACCGCCACGATGGCGCTCGATGAGAGTCGAGACAAGGAGGTGTACGAAGTGTCCGAGTGGTCCGCAGCGATGCAGAAGAGTCTGGCGGAATCGCTCACGGTCGCTGAGGTGCCCTACGAGTGGGACGAGCACGGTGACCTCGTGGTCTACGCCGATGACGAGGAGACCGTCGACGAGATCCTCGACGCCATGCCCGACCCTGACGACACCGAGCGGCTCAGCGAAACCGTCGACGTGCAGGGCACCTTGACCCGGGCTTGGCGCGCCGCCTCCGAGCTCGCCAAGTCGGCGGAGAACTCCGCAGCCGTGGTCGATCTGGCCGAGTCGGCGGAGACGCTCAGCATCATCAAGTTGCCGTTCGGGTTCGAGCCGGCGCCGTGGCGCAACATCGTCGACCGGGCCATGGCCTTGGAGCACGGGCTGGCCGAGGACGGCGAGGACGCCGCGCCATGGAGTGACGAGCAGGTCAAGGAAGCCGCCGGCGCGCTGCGTGACACCATCCGCCCGTATCTCTGACACCGGCCGCTGACTCGGGAGAATCGAATCGGCGCAGGTAACTTGACGTCATGCTGCTGGCGGAGTTGGAGGCGTTCTACAGCCGCCCCATCGCGCCGACTCGGCGTTTGGCCCTCGGCGACTGCCTGTTGCCGTGCGACCCGGCCCCCGGCTTCGGGGGGATCCTTCTCGGCGCGATCGTCGCCCGGTTCTCGCCTGAGCTCGACGACGATCTGCTCATCGGCATGATGCAGCTAGCCAGTGAGCTCGAAGGCGGTCGCCGCATCCCGCAGCC
>JBBQLA010000055.1:0-9461 GCA_038327485.1 Acidimicrobiales bacterium | reverse complement strand
GAGTGGTGGACCACGCCGAGCTTCAGTCGGCTCGAATAGCCGGGAGCGTTGACCGACGGGCGGGCACCCCAGCTGGCGCGGTTGTTGTATGCGAAGGGCGGCTCGATGGTGTCGGCGCCCGCGGTCGCTGTGGGGGCACTGACCAGATGGGCCTGCTGCTCGTCGCGAATGAGCAGCGCCGTCACCGCGCCGGATCCGTCGGCCACGTTGATCTCGTAGCCCGTGGCCTTGCCGACCCAGATGCCGTCAGTGACCGCCTTCTGGTCGCGTCCTTCGGCCGAGTTGGTATCGGGCCCATCAGCCTCGTCGAAGGACATTGCCTGCCAATCACCCCAACCGCTTTCGTCCTGCACCCGGACGTAGACCGGCCATTTCGACGGATGGCCCAGCGCGACCCCGATCATGGTGAAGGCGTCAACCGAGGTGGCAGAGCCGGAGCGGCGGACGTTCTGGTCGACGCCGGGCGGGGCGGTGTCGGGGGCGCCGGCGGGCGGTGCAACGACCTCAGCGGACGCGGTCGGGACCAACTGCCGACCGAGAACTGACGTGGTGGACCACGAGAACAACAGCGCCGGGAGAAGCGTGGCGACCACGCCGGCCACGATTCCGAGCGCGATGGATCGTCTGATGGTTCTGCTCACGACTTCCCCTACCGGGGTCGAGCTGACCGACCTGCAGCGGGTGGCCAGCGATGGACTCACACAGACTACGACGCGTCACCTCCGCGTGGTCGTCGGCCCACTCTTCGCGACTTTGCCGCTGGATCGGGTCGCCGGCCGTTCAGCTGGCGGGGAGCGGAGCGATCACTGCGTAGCCATTCACGAACGCATCGACATCGTCGGTGAAGCTCGTCTTCGTGGAGGCGCAATCGACGATGTTCAGCTTGCGATCGTCCTTGGCTGCGAGCGGTTCGGTCACCAGTCCCCGGACCGCGCCTGTCGGACAGGTGGGCACGTTGAGGTTGAAGGCGTCCGCAGGCTGACTCGATGACGTGTTGGCGCCGGTCCCGGCCAGTTCATCGCGACGAGCGGCCACCCAGTCGAGTACCTGCTTCACCCCGTCGGGGAAGTTCGGCGTGAGCGCGCCCTCGGCGATTCCTTGGCTGGCGGCCAGCGCGGGAATCCCTCGGGCCGCAGCGGCCTCCGCCGCGCCAACCGTGCCCGACACACTTGCCAACGATCCGACGTTCTGGCCGAAGTTGATTCCCGACACCACGAGATCGGGACCATCAACGATTCCCTTCTGATCGATGGCCCAGGCGATGGTGTCGGCCGGAAATCCAGCAACCGCCTTCGCAGCGAAGCCACTCGCCGTGGTGGCGTCGGTCGCTGCGAGCGTGCCGCCGGAGGTCTTGCCTCCCGTGCCGCTCTGGTTGGTGGCCGGTGCCACGACGGTGACCTCGGTCTCGGGCAGCGCCCGCAATGCTTCGACCACAGCGTCGATGCCTGGAGCCCCGACACCATCGTCGTTGCTCACCAGGATTCGCAGCACGCTCGACGCCGGTATCGGCGTGGTCGTGGTCGCCGCTGTCGTCGTGGTCGGCGTGGCGGCCGTGTTGGAATCAGCGCCGCCACACGACACAAGCAGCAGGCCCACGGGGAGAATCACCGCAGCGAGGAGGGTTCGGAGTGGGCGCATGAGGCGCAGTTTGACACCCGAGTAGCGGTGTCGCCCGTCGAGCGTCCCGGTAGCGTCGCGGTGTGGACGAGACGTCGATCGTGTGGGCACCGGGCCGCGTCAACTTGATAGGCGAACACACCGACTACACCGGCGGCTACGTGCTGCCGATGGCCATCGACCTCGGCATCACGATCACGTTCACCGAATCCGATGGTCGACTCGACCTCACCTCGTCGATCGAGAGCGAGCGCTTCATCTGCGACTTGCCGGTGAGCGATCCAAGATCACTCCTGCCGTCGTGGGGTCGCTACCCGGCCGGGGTCGCCGCAGTGCTCGGATCGACCACCGGGCTCGCGGGGAGGGTGGATTCCACGCTGCCCGCCGGCGCCGGGCTGTCATCGAGTGCCGCTCTCGAAGTCGCCACCGCTCTCGCCCTCGGGTGCGAGGGAACTCCGGCTGAGATCGCCCGAATCTGTCGAGCCGCCGAGACCAGCGCCACCGGAGTCCCCTGCGGAATCATGGATCAGCTCGCGTCGGCAGGTGGCGTCGACGGTCATGCTTTGCTCATCGACTGCCGGAGCGAATCGGTCACTGCGATCGAGCTTCCGAGCGAGGTGCGAATCGTCGTCATCCACTCGGGCCAGACCCGAACGCTCGTGGGGTCCGAGTACGCGGAGCGACGCGCTCAATGCGAGATGGCCGAGTCCCTCATCGGCGCGCTACGCGACGCCGCCCCGGATGCCTGGCGTGGAATCGAGGACCCGATGGTGGCTCGCCGGGCCCGCCACGTGCTGTCCGAGAACCATCGAGTCATTGACTTCGTCGCCGCGATCAGCGCGGGCGATCTCGTTGCCGCGGGACGCCTGATGGTCGAGTCGCACCGCTCACTGCGAGACGACTTCGAAGTCTCGACCGACCGCCTCGACGGGCTGGTCGCACGGCTGCTGACCACCCCGGGCGTACACGGTGCTCGCCTCACCGGCGCCGGGTTCGGCGGTTGCGTCGTTGCGCTGGCCGAACCGAACGCGCTGGACGAAGGCTGGGATGTCCGCCCGTCGGCGGGAGCACGCCGAGTGCGCTGACGTCGACCTACATGTGGGTCGATCTACATGCGGTCGAGTAGCTCGGACTTCTTCGCCTGGAATTCCTCCTCCGACACCACGCCCTGCTGACGCAACTGATCGAGCTGGGTGATCTGGTCGGGAATGGAGAGCTCGGCCGGCGGCTGAGCGCCACGGACCACGGTGCCGAGCCGATCCTGTCGTCGCTCTTCGTAGGCCTCGACCTGCTGATAGATGGTCTTCTGCACGAGGGCTGGATTCGAGATGTCGGAGAACTCCTGGCGGGAGTTCTCGCCCGCCGACTCGATCCCGATGTCGCCTTGGCCGAGCATCCGCTCGAACACCGACTGGTTGAAGAAAACCGTGCTGATCCGATCGAGGGGGATCTCGATGCCGGCCTTGGCAAAGACTCCCGACCGATAGATGCATCGGTCGGTCGTGACCACGAAGTCCGTAGTGCGCCAGACCATGGCCCGGGCGATGAACCAGATCAGTGCAGCCGCCAGGAGCAGCCACGACGCGTAGCGCGCGACGTCGTTGTACGTCTCGGGGCCGTCGAGCTGAGACAGCACCACCGCTGCGATCGCCATCGAGGCCAGCAAGGCGACGCCACGCGGCACGAGGAACCACCAGTGTGGGTGGAGGTCGAGGACCACCTCCTCGTTGTCGGTCAGATACTTGGGGTGCAGCGCCATCCGCTCACGGTAGGTCGGGAGAGTGTCACAGGGGGTCGATAGGTTGGCCGGGTGGTCGAGGTCCTCGATCGGCTGACCGCCGGTCTCAACGATGCCCAACGCGAGGCGGTGCTCACCGAAGCATCCCCGTTGGCGATCCTGGCTGGAGCGGGCTCGGGCAAGACACGCGTGCTGACCCGACGCATCGCCCGACGCGTGCTCGAGGAAGACGTCGATCCGCGCCATGTGCTCGCGGTGACATTCACCCGAAAAGCCGGCGCCGAGTTGCGCTCACGCCTGGGAAAGCTCGGGCTGCCGGCACCGGTCAACGCTGGCACGTTCCACTCCATCGCCTACGCGCAGCTCCGCCAACGTTGGAGCGAACGCAACATCACACCGCCGGAGATCCTCGACCGAAAGTTCTCGCTCATTGCCGGTCTCATGCGGGTCCGCAACTCCACCGCGCCACTCGACGTGATGTCCGAGATCGAGTGGGCCAAGGCCCGCATGATCCCCGCCGAGCGATATCCGGTCGAGGCGGCGCGAGCCGGGCGCACTCCCCCGCTCGACAGCGACAAGATCGCTCAGATCTTCGCCAGATACGAAGAGGAGAAGCTTCGTCGCCGCATGGTCGATTTCGACGATCTCCTGCGCTTGGCCACCCGCGACCTCCACGCCGATCCGGCCTATGCCGCGGCTCGCCGCTGGCAACATCGCCACCTCTTCGTCGACGAGTTCCAAGACGTCAACCCACTGCAGTTCGAGTTGCTGAACGCGTGGATGGGCGAATCCACTGACCTGTGTGTGGTCGGTGACCCCAATCAGGCCATCTACGCCTGGAACGGCGCCGACGCGTCGTACCTCGAGCAGTTCGACGAGCACTTCGCGGGTGGCTCGTTCGTGAACCTGGTGCTCAATTACCGGTCCTCACCACAGATCATCGGTCTGGCCAACACGGTGCTCAATACATCGTTCGACGGTGATTTGGCTGCGGCCGGCAGTCGCATGGCACTGCACCTGGCACCCACCTTGCCCGACGGCCTCATGCCGACGGTCACGGCGTATCCCGACGAGACCGCCGAGGCGCAGGGCATCGCCCGCGCCCTGCGCGATGCCCACGCTCCCGGCCGATCGTGGGGCGAGCAGGCAGTACTGGTCCGCACCAACGCACAGCTGCCCATTTTCGAGGAAACGCTGCGGGCCGCCGGTATTCCGTTCCGCAGCCGTGGCTCCATACGGTTCCTCGACCGGCCCGAGGTCAAGGACGCGCTCCAGGCCCTTCGTCGCGGACCGGGCCGCCTCGCCGAGCGGCTGGCAGAACTCGACGAATCAGTGGCGGCCATGTTGCCTCGCGAAGCGGGGGCAGACGGTGGCGCAGCAGACAACTCTGCGATCGAGATCGAGCCGGTGCGCCGGGGCGACGCCGACCAACCCACCCTCAATGCTGAGCGGGCCACCAACCTGGCCGAGCTGGTGCGGCTGGGTCGCGAGTATCTCGGGCTGGACCCCGGCGGCACTCTCATGTCGTTCCAGTCGTGGATGGCATCCACCTTGCGCAGCGACGATGGTGACAACGCTGCCAACTCGGTCGATCTGTCCACCTTCCACGCTGCCAAGGGTCTCGAGTGGGCCGTCGTGCACATCGCCGGGCTGGAGGAAGGGCTCGTCCCCATCCACTACGCCACCACGCCACTGGCTCGATCCGAGGAGCGCCGCCTGCTGTATGTGGCCCTCACCAGAGCCGAACGGGTGTTGTCACTCTCCTATGCGGAGCGACGTACCTTCGGCGCGCGGGCGCTCAAGCGGCGGCCATCGCCCTCACTCGAAGCGGTGACCCTGGCCATCGAGTTGCTCTCGCAGCACACCGATCCCGTCGATCTCGGCGTCGCGGTGGCCAAACAGCGCGAGTTGTTGCGGGCGGCGGCGGCCGAACGACCGGCGATCCGTCCCAAGAAGCAGACCGACGCCGACTCGCTGTCGCCCGAGGATCGTCGGCTCCTCGACGCGTTGAAGGAATGGCGACGAACCCAGTCACGCGCAGCGAACGTGCCGGCCTACGTGATCTTCAACGACGCCACGCTCATCGCGGTTGCCGCCGACCGTCCTCGCTCGCACACCGAGTTGCTGTCCGTCGCTGGCATCGGCGCGGTCAAGGCCCAGAGGTTTGGCGATCAGCTCATCCAGATCGTGATCGACGCCGGCACCTGACTGCAAGATCGCCGACCGCCAACCGCAAGGCTTCAGCCGAGTTGTTCCATGCGCGCAGCCAACAGCGCTTGGAACCGTTCCGAGTCAAACATGATGAACAGGCCTTCGGCCTCGGCGCACAGGCGATCGCCGACCATGAGCTGTCCCGACGTGTAGATCTTGCGTCCGTCGCGCCGCACGAGCCGCCCCTCGAGACGCAGCTCCTGACCCAACGGTGTCGGGGTGCGGTAGTTCACGACGAGCTGCGCGGTCATGCCCTGGGTTCCCGAGAGCGACTGGGCGCACCCGAGCAACTCGTCGAATGCCGCAGCGACGTATCCGCCGTGGACGCAGCCGGGAGGACCTTCGTAGGCCGCGCCGAAGGTGACGGTGGCCACCACTCGATCTTCGAGGAAGTTCATGTCGATCGGAGGCGACAGCGGGTTCGACAGACCGATGAACGGGCTGTGGTCGAACAGCGCCCAGCGCTCGGGATCGTCGTCGGCCGGAATCGGGCCCGAGTTGGCCACCTCGGAGAAGCCTTCGTACTCCTTGCCGGCCGGCAACCCCTCCAACTCCGCGGCCAGGCGTTCGAGCCCGGCGGCGGCTTCGGAGAGTTGTTCCACAGTTGCTGATGCCCCGGTCGAGACCATCCGGTCGATGATCAGACGGTTGGCCGCGGCGAGGCGCCGGAGCTGGGCGCGCCGGGGGGTGAGTTCGAGCTGGTGAAGACGCTCGATCCGCGAGAACACGATCGCGTCTTCGCCGGGGTCGGGGATCGACTCGGTCTCGCTCACGAGGTCATCTCTGCGGCGATGTCGTAGTTGGCGAGAACCGGGGCGTGGTCGGACGGCTTCGGCCCTTTGCGGGCGTTGCGGTCGACCAGATCCGAGGTGCACTCGGCGGCCAGCGCATCGGAACTCAGCAGATAGTCGATGCGCATGCCCCGCTTCTTGTGGAAGTCACCGTTGCGATAGTCCCAGTAGCTGAACAGGCCCGGCTCGGGGTAGCGCTCGCGGAACGTGTCGTGCAGTCCCCACGCAGTCACATTGGCGAGCGCCTCGCGCTCAGGCGCACTCACGTGGGTGGACCCTTCGAACGCGGCGATGTCCCACACGTCGATGTCGGCGGGAGCGATGTTCCAGTCGCCGAGGATCACCAACCGCTCGTCGGGCGTGTGATGTCGATCGAGGTGACTGCGGAGCCGACCGAGCCAATCGAGTTTGTAGGCGTAGTGGTCATTGGTCAGCTCACGCCCGTTGGGCACGTACACCGACGCGACGCGCACCCCTGCGCAGGTGGCCCAGATGATGCGGGCATCGACGTCGGGGTCGCGGCCGTCGTCGAACCCCGACAACGGGTCGGACAATCCGACCTTGGACAGGATGGCGACCCCGTTCCACTGACCCTGCCCGTGGTGGACCGACTCGTAGCCGAGCGCAGCGAATGCCAACGCCGGGAACTGAGCGTCGGACATCTTGGTCTCCTGCATGCACAGGACGTCGGGCGCGGCGATGGCGAGCCACTCCTCGACCCGAGGAAGGCGGGCCTTCAGCGAATTCACGTTCCACGTGGCGATCAGCACGGGTCGAATCTACCGCCGAGGTGTGACGCTCCTCACCGGGGCCAAATCGGGCCGGCGGGCACCCCCGGACGCCCGAGTGGCGCCGGTAGGGTGGCCCCGTGACCGAAGATTCCCACCTCCGAAGCACGACCATGGGCGCCAACGCCTGGCTCGTGGACGAGATGTATGAGCAGTACCAGAGCGACCCCGACTCCGTGGGCGAGAACTGGCGAGAATTCTTCGCCGACTACCGCCCGCTCGGCGTGGCCGCGACCACCACCGCCACGCCTGCGGCGACCGCGCCGCCGACCAATGGCAACGGCACCACCAGTCGAACCCCCGACGTAGCTCCCACTCCTCCCGCCACGCCCGGCCCCAACGGCACCGCCAAGGCCGCCTCCGCAGACGACGCCCCGGGCACGCCGATTCGTGGTATCGGCGCTCGCATCGTCACGAACATGACGGCCAGCCTCGACGTCCCCACAGCCACGAGCTACCGCGAGGTGCCGGCGCGTCTGCTCGAGGTCAACCGCTCGATCATCAACGGTTATCTGGGCCGCACTCGGGGCGGCAAGGTGTCGTTCACCCATCTCATCGGCTACGCCGTGGTTCGCGCCATCGCCGACAACGTCACGGTGATGAACGACTCGTTCGCCACCGATTCGTCGGGTGGACCGCGCCGGGTCAAGAACGAGAGCGTGAGCCTCGGCCTCGCCATCGACATCGAGAAGTCCGACGGCACTCGCTCCCTGATCGTGCCCGTCATCCGCGATGCCAGCAGCAAGACGTTCGCCGAGTTCATCGCCACCTACGACGAGCTGGTGCGCAAGGCCACCAGCAACAAGCTCACCCCCGACGACTTCGTCGGGTCCACCGTCACCCTGACCAACCCGGGCACCATCGGCACGGAACGATCCGTTCCGCGTCTCATGCCGGGCCAGGGCACCATCGTCGGCGTCGGTTCGCTCGGCTACCCGACCGCGTTCGCCGCAGCCGACCCCCGCACCATCGCGGATCTCGGCATCTCCAAGGTCATGACGATCTCGTCGACCTACGACCACCGGATCATCCAAGGTGCCGAGTCGGGCCTGTTCCTGAAGAAGGTCTCCGAACTGCTGCTGGGTGCCGACAGCTTCTACGAGGCCGTCTTCCATTCCATCGGCGTGCCGTACACACCCGTCCAATGGCGCCTCGACATCAACCCGGTCGACCGCGAAGAGACCATGGTCGCCAAGCAGATGCAAGTGGCCAACCTCATCAACATGCACCGCGTCCGCGGCCACCTCATCGCCGATCTCGATCCGCTGGCGGCCGAGCCGCCGATGATGCATGCCGAGCTCGATCCGGCCACCTACGGCCTGACCATCTGGGACAACGACCGCGAATTCCTGACCGGCCTCCAGCAGGGCGTGTACGCGCCAGTCGGCGGCCAGGAACGCATGAAGCTCGGCGACATCCTGCACACGTTGCGCGACGCTTACTGCCGCACGATCGGCATCTAGTACACCCACATCTCTGCCGTCGAGGAGAAGCGCTGGGTCCAGGAGCAGGTCGAAGGCTCGTCGACCGCCATGAGCACCGAGGACCAGCGACACATCCTCGACCGCCTCAACGCGGCCGAGGCGCTCGAGAAGTTCCTCGGCACCAAGTTCGTCGGCCAGAAGCGGTTCGGACTCGAGGGCGCAGAATCCACGATTGCGATCCTCGACGCAATTCTCGAGGAGAGCGCCGATCACCACCTCCGCGGCGCGGTGTTGGGCATGGCCCACCGCGGCCGACTCAACGTGCTGATCAACATCGTGGGCAAGTCCCGCCAGCAACTCTTCAAGGAGTTCGAGGGATACGTCGACCCCAACTCCATCCAGGGCTCCGGCGACGTCAAGTACCACCTCGGCCAGAGCGGCATGTTCACGTCCCGCAACGGCAACACCATTCCAGTCGAACTCGCTGCCAACCCCAGCCACCTCGACGCCGTCGATCCCGTGGTCGAGGGCATGGCCCGAGCCCAGATGGACCTCATCCCGTACGACCGCAGCTTCAAGTTCCCGATGCTGCCGGTGCTGATCCACGGCGATGCCGCCTTCGCCGGGCAGGGCGTGATCGCCGAGACGTTCAACCTCAGCCTCATCAAGGGCTACCGCGTGGGCGGCACCATCCACGTCATCATCAACAACCAGCTCGGCTTCACCACCGCACCGTCCGCGGCCCGCAGCTCGGAGTACTGCACCGACGTGGCCAAGACGGTGCAGGCGCCGATCTTCCATGTGAACGGAGACGATCCCGAGGCGTGTGTCCGGGTCGCTCGACTCGCCTTCGCCTACCGGCAGCGGTTCCACAAGGACGTTGTCATCGACA
>JBBQLA010000054.1:0-9527 GCA_038327485.1 Acidimicrobiales bacterium | reverse complement strand
GGCCCACCAGGCGCCGGTGCGCATGCCGTGTTCGAGGTCGCAGGTGCGGTCGGTTTCGAGTTGGGCGAGGATCCGTGCGCGTGTGGCGTCCAGCCGTCGTTGTTCTTGTTCGTTGTCGAGAAGGTCTTGTAGCTCGAACATGTGTACGACTCTAACTACATGGTGTGACAGTGAAACGAGCCGACGAACGCCGTCGGTCGAGCGGCCTTGGGACTCCGAACCGGCTGCTACCTTCGCCGTTGTGAAGGCGCTCGTCTGGATTATTGTGGTCGCAGCCCTCTCAGGCTGTGCGTCGGGCAAGCCCGAGGCGACGACGATCGCATCGACCACTGTCGCTTTGGTCGAACCGTCGCTTCCGCCCGGTTCCCGAGTTTGCACCGCCGGGAAGAGTTCCCCACCCGCTTCAGCGGTCAGCTATTCAGTCGTCGGCCAAACGGGGACCGACTGGGAACTCCCGACGGGTCGCGGGCGCACGGTCGACGTACGCGCGTCGGTTCGGGCCAACGCAGTGGTGACGACGATCCACTTCGAGGTCGTGCCGGACGGCCCATCTCCGTCGGAGACTCGGATCCTCGGCTCAGCCACCAACTGGGAATCTGGCGATCATCTGACCGTCCTGCGCTGGGACGGCCGAGACGCCACTGGCAAGGCCATACCTGCTGGGCGGTATCGGCTGTTCGTCAAAGCCTCGACTCGCGTGCTGTCCCAAGTCGTCTGCGCCGATGGCAAGGGGTCAGGCTTCGAGCTCAGTGGCGGCGGCGAGGCCTTGGGACTGGGAGTGCTCGTCACCTCGTGAGGTCGAGCCCGCGGTGCTCGCCACAGCGTGGCGGGGTGTTGCCAGAACGAGAACCCGGTTCTAGCTTCGACCACGTGACCTTCGACTTCGACATCACCGATCCCGAGGTGTTCCAGCGCATGGATCACCACGCAGCCTTCGCCCAGCTGCGAGCGGAGGATCCGGTCCACTGGACCGAGGAGACCAACGGCCCTGGCTTCTGGTCGATCACCAAGCACGCGGATCTACAGCTCATCAACCGCGACGCCGAGGGCTTCAGCTCCGAGGCCATGGGCGTGAACCTCATGGAGCCCGCCGACATGGACCCCGCCTACGACATGCGGGGCAAGATCATGTTGATGACGGACCCGCCCCGTCACACCCGACTTCGGTTGCTGGTCAACAAGGGGTTCACGCCCCGAATGATCAACCTGATCGAGCAACACCTTCGCTACCGGACCGAGCTGATCGTCGACGCGGTGATCGAACGGGGTGAGTGCGACTTCGTCACCGAGCTGGCCGCCGAGCTGCCGCTGCAGGCCATCGCCGAGATCATGGGCGTGCCGCAGGAGGAACGACATCTGCTGTTCGAATGGTCCAACCGGATGGTCGGCGCGGATGACCCCGAATACAACGGCGATGACGCAGCTGATGCCACCTTGGCTGCCGCTGAGCTGTACATGTACGCCGCCGAGCTGGGGGAGAAGCGCCGCGCCGACCCGCAGGACGACATCGTCACCAAGCTGATCAATGCCGAGATCGACGGCGACAAGCTGAGCCAGGCGGAGTTCGAGATCTTCTGCCTGCTGCTCACAGTCGCCGGCAACGAGACCACCCGCAACGCCACCGCCCACGGCATGGTTGCCCTGATCGAGCATCCCGCCGAGATGGAGAAGCTGCGCAGCGATCCGGACCGGTACCTCGACGGCGCAGTCGAGGAGATCCTGCGGTGGGCCACACCGGTGCTGCACTTCCGCCGCACAGCGATGCATGACCTCGAGCTCCGCGGCAAGCAGATCAAGACCGGCGACAAGGTCGTGATGTGGCACATCTCGGCCAACCGTGACGAGGAGGTGTTCGAGGATCCGTTCCGCTTCGACATCGAACGGTCGCCCAACGAACACATCGCCTTCGGTGGTGGCGGCGCGCACTACTGCCTCGGCACCAACCTGGCCCGCATGGAACTGCGACTCATCTTCCGCGAGATCCTCGAGCGGATGGGCGACATCTCCCACGACGGGCCGGTCGAACGTCTGCGGTCCAACTTCATCGGCGGGATCAAGCACATCCCCGTCACGTTCACGCCAGGCGCACCGAAGCACTCCGCTGGCGCTGAACCATTGGGGCGATGACGAGGGACACTGCGAAGGTCGCACCGGCGACCACAGCAATGGTGGCACCCGCCGCGGTGTCGGCCATGTTGCTGACGACCAGACCGACGAGCCCGCACAACGCACCGATCACTGCGGCCAGCACCATCGACGCACCGATGCGATCGACCCAGAGTCGTGCCGTCGAGGCCGGCGCCACCAGCAGGGCCACCGACAGGATCGTTCCCACCGTCGGCAACGACACCACCAGCGTGAGCTCCAACAGCGCCAGCATCGCCAGGTCGATCCACACCACCCGCAACCCGGCCGACTCGGCGCCGACCCGGTCAAAGGCCGAGAACACGAGCGCCTGGTGCAACACGGCCAGCACGATCACGATCACGACGGCGCTGACCGCGGCCACGATCACATCGCGCGTCGTGACCGTGAGCACCGAACCCACCAGGTAGGCGGTCAGGTCGCGACTGAACCCCGCCTGCGCTGACAGCAGCAGGACCCCGAGAGCGAAGCCTCCCGCCAGCACCACGCCGGTTGCCGTGGAGTTGTCGACCTCGGGTCGACGGCCGGCCAACCAGATGGCCACGACCACCAGCACGCCGAACGCGGCCGACCCGGCCAGCAGGTTGATCCCCAAGATTGCGGCCAGCACCACGCCGGGGAAGGTGGCATGGGTCAAGGCCATGGCGGTGAACGACAGTCGACGCACCACCAGGTGCACGCCGATGATGCCGCCCAATGCCCCGACGATCATGGCCTCGATGAGGGCCCGTCGAAGCAGGTCCGACTCGACGATGTCGCGCAGCGAGGTGATCACGAGGCGGAGCTCACTGGACAGTGACCACCCGTCGAGCTCGGAGTCGCCGCGCCCCACCAGTGGCGAGGGTGACCACGACGAAGACCACCGTGAGGAGCACCACGATGGTGGCGCCGGCCGCGAAGCGGAGTTCGTGATCGATCGAGGCCGAGTAGCTGATCACCAAGCCCAGGTACCCACACGCGACGCCGACAGTGGCGCCGGCCGCGATCATCGGGCCGACGCTGCGGGTGAGCAGGCGGGCCACCGCGGCGGGCGTCACCAGGAGTGCGATGACGAGCACCGTCCCCACGGCCTGGATCGCCGCGACCACCACGAGCGTGACGGCGATGTTGGCAGCCAGGTCCAACAGCACCGGCGGGTACCCGGCGGCGCGGAGCCCTTCGGGATCGAAGGCCTGGAACACCAGTTCCTTGTGCAGCACCGCCACGATCAACAGGGCCGCTGTCCCCAGCACCGCTGCGGTGATGATCTCGCCCCGATCCACCGTCAGCACGCGGCCGAACAGCAGCACGACCAGATCGTTGGTGTAGGTGGTGATGCGGGACACCACCATGACGCCGATGGCGAAGAAGGTGGTGAGCAGGATGGCCATGGCCGCGTCGTCGTCGACTCGTCGGTTGGTCGTGGACAGCGTGAACAACACCGCCGACGCGATGCCCGCCAACAGCGCGCCCAGCCACAACGAGCCGCCTGCCACGAAGGCGATGGCCACCCCGGGGAACACAGTGTGGGTGAGCGTGTCGGCGAAGAAGGCTCGCTTGCGCAGCACCACGTAGACGCCGATGACTCCCCCCACCGCGCCGATGATCAGCGACACGGTCAGCGCGCGCTGCATGAAGCCGACTGCGAACGGCTCGACGAACAGGTGGTACACGATCAGCTGTGCTTCGTCGGAGACGTGTCAGTGGTGATGGCCGGTCAGGATCACCTGATCGCCCGGCGTGACCAGCGTGCGAGTGGCATACGCGGCTCGCAGCGCATCGGGATTGAGCACCTCGTCGATGGGGCCGAACCCGTACTGCCGTTGGTTCAACAGGCAAGCCTCGCCGCAGGCCAGGTGCGCCACCGACAGATCGTGGGTGGGCATGACCACGGCGACGCCTCGCTCGCGTTGCGCTGCGAGGACCGAGAGGAACAGGTCCTGGGTCGACGAGTCGACACCGTTGAACGGTTCGTCGAGCAGCAGCAACTCGGCTTCCTGGCACAAGGCTCGGGCCAGCAGCACTCGCTGGCGTTGGCCACCGGACAACACGCCGAATCGGTCACGGGCTCGATCGGCCAGGTCGACCTGCTCCAACGCTTCCATCGCGGCCGCACGGTCGCGGGCGCCGGGCCGTCGGATCCAACCGATCGAGCGATACCGGCCCATGAGCGCCACCTGCAGCACCGACACCGGGAACTCCGCGTCGAGCGTGTCCGCTTGGGGGACATAGGCCACACGGGGTCGAGCCAGGCGCGGGGTGGTGCCGAGGACCCGGATCGAACCGTCGGTGAGAGGGACCAGACCGAGGATCGCCCGCAGGAGGGTGGACTTGCCCGCACCGTTGGGTCCGATGATCGCCACGGCATCGCCTGGTTCGATCCGCGCCGTCACGTCGTCGAGGACCAACGCGTCATCGAAGGAGACGCAGACATGATCCAGTTCGAGTGCGGGAACCATTCTCATATCCTAGAGGGAGGGTCGTGACTACAGGTTGTCGACGAAGGTGCGGGTGTTGTGCCGCATCATCTTGAGGTAGGTGTCGCCATCGGAGCCGGCCGGTCCGAGCGTGTCGCCGTAGAGAGCGTCATCGCCGGACACCACCTTCACACCGGCCTCATCCGCGATGGCCGCAGCAGCCTTGGCTGGCAACGAACTCTCCGAGAACACCGCTCGGACCCCGTGGGACTTGATGGTTGCGATCAGGGCGGACAGTTGTGAGGCGGAGAGTTCGGCGGAAGAGTCGAAGCTCGGGATGATCGATCCGACAACGGTGAGCCCGTAGCGACGGGCGTAGTAGCCGAACGCGTCATGGTTGGTCACGAGGTCCTTGTTCTTGACCGTGGCGATCTCAGCGGCGATCTCGGTGTCCAGTGCCCGAAGCTGCGCCAGATAGGCAGCGGAGCGTCGTTGGTAGCCGGCTCGGTGGTCTGGGTCGGCAGAGCTGAGTGCTTCTGCGATGTTGGCGACCATGATCTCGGCGTTGCGTGGGTCGTGCCACACGTGTGGGTCCGAGGAGCCGGCTTCGCCGCCGGCGCCGGCGAGCAGGTCGACACCCCTCGATGCCACGACCTGCAACGCGTCGGGTTCTGCGCTGCGGATGAGCGGTGCCAACCACGCGTCGACCCCGGCTCCGCTGGACACGATCACGTCGGCCCGGGTCACCTCGACGGTGTCGATCGCCGCGGGCTCGTAGTCGTGCGGGTCGACGTTGGGCTTCAACAATCCGATCAAACGGACGTCGCTTCCTCCGACCATCCTGACGAAGTCCTGTACCTGCGTGGTCGTGGCCACGACCGAGATCCGACCGTCGGATCGGTTTGTCGACGTGGTGTTGCACGAGGTCATCGAGAGGAGCAGCACCGCGCCGACAGCGAGGAGCCGTACTTGTCTCACGGTCCAACCACTTGTAAGAATCATTCTGGGAATGATTCTTACAATACAGATCGCCGTTGCGCAACTCCAACGTGATCGCCGACGACGATCCCCGCCAGCGAGGTCCGGACCACGATGAGCTCAACCTCGGTCTGCACCGTCACCAGTGAGTCAGCGCCGCAGAACTCGACCCGCTTCACCACGGCGCCACGTCCCCCGACGAGTAGTTCGAACCCCTCGGGTCGGATCAGGTGACCGTCGACGGTCTCGTTGATGTCGCCCAGGAACGCTGCGGTCCACGCGTCGGGTGGCGAGCGGTACAGGCCTGGCGCGTCACCGGAGGCCACCACTGATCCGTCGCGGAGGAGCACCAGATGGTCGCCGAGCACGAACGCCTCGGCGCGGTCGTGGGTGACGAGGACTGCGGTCGTGCCGAGGTGATCGAGCAACGCGGCCACGTCGTCTCGGAGTTGTGCTCGCAGCACGGCATCGAGGCTCGAGAATGGCTCATCGAGCAGCAGCACGGTCGGGCGCGGGGCCAGCGCTCGGGCCAATGCGACCCGCTGCCGCTGACCGCCGGAGAGCTGATCGGGCCGCCGCGCTCCGAGCCCGACCAAACCCACCAACTCGAGCGCCTCGTCGACACGGTGACCGCGCCGCTCGCTTCGAGCGAGCCCGAACCCGACGTTGGCGGCGACGTCGAGGTGGGGGAACAACGCTCCGTTCTGGAACACCACGCCGAGGCGCCGCTCCTCAGGTCGCACGTGCACGCCGGTCGCCGCGTCGTCGAAGGCTCGGCCGCCGATGGTGATGGTCCCACCGTCAGGTCGATGCAGTCCGGCCAGGCACCGCAGCAACGTGGTCTTGCCGCACCCACTCGGGCCCAACACCACGGTGGTCGAGCCGGGCGAGACGTCGAGGTCGATGCCGCCGCCCCCCAGCACGTCGCCCCCCAACACGGCTGCGCCGTCGTAGCGCGCCGTCAGGGAGCGGACGGCGATCTCGGACATGCGGCGACGGTAGTGCCAACCCGGGCGGCGGTGACTCAGGCGAAGAGGGTTCGCCCGACCCAGTCGTCGGGCCGTTCCGACGCGCCGGGCAACGCGAAGAAGAAGCCACCACCGACGGGGGTGATGTACTCCTCGAGGGCCTCGCCGTCGAGACGCTCCTGCACCTTCACGAATCCTTCGTCGAGGTCTCGCTGGTAACACACGAACAGCAGACCCTGGTCGAGCTGGCCGGCCGCGTTGAACCCCATCGAGTAGCTGAAGCCCCGGCGCAGGATGCGATTCTTCTCGGTCGTCGCGGTCCTCGGGTTGGCCAGGCGGATGTGCGCGGTCAGCGGGATGACCTTGCCGGCGGGGTCATCGGCGTAGGCGGGCACGTCGGTCTCGGTCTTGCTGTCGAGGGGTGCACCGGTGTCCTTGTGGCGACCGAAGATCGCCTCCTGGGTGTGCAGCGGCGTGCGGTCCCAGAACTCCACCTTCATGCGGATGATCCGAGCGACGAGATAGCTCCCTCCGACCGCCCACGGCGGTTCGTCGCTGCCCGGCTCGACCCACACCAGCTCGTCCATCAGCTTGGCTGACTTGTGATCGGGATTGGCGGTGCCGTCCTTGAAGCCGAGGAGGTTGCGGGTCGAGGCGCGGCCCGGGCCGAGGGTGTTGGGCCGTTGGAACCCCGGCAGCATCCACGCCGGAGTCATCCCCGCCCGGGTCACTCGCATGAGGCGACGCAAGGCGTGAACGCAAGTGTCCTCGCCGCGAGCACAGATCTGTAGCACGACATCGCCGTGGACGCGATCCGAATCGAGTCGGTCGTTGGGCGATCCCGCCATCGTGCGGAGCTGCTTCGGTTTGCGGTCTTCGAGCCCGTAGCCCGCCGCGGGATCGAACAATGATGCTCCGACGCCGACCGTCACGGTCAGATCGTCGGGGAACGGTTTGTCCCCGAGGATCATGTTGTCGGCCGGCGGGTACAGCGGGTTGGACTCCACCTCGCTCTTGCCTGCCGTCAGCACGTCGATCTCGGCGGACAGCGCCTTGAGCATCGTCTCGAGGTCGGCCCGGCTCGTCGCGGTGACCCGGAACGCCGCCACAATGGCGTGGTCAGGCGACGGGGTGGTGATCCCGGCCTGGTGTGTGCCCCGGGCCGAGATGAACCGGGCTTCGGTCGACGAGACGCCGGCGTGGTTCTCCTTTGCGTCGGAACCGCACGCGGTGGCGGCTGCGGCAACCCCACTTGCGGCAGTCGCCCCGAACAGAGCCCGACGCGAGATCACTGATTGACCTCGATCCCCAACGTGCCGCCGATCGCACTGAGTTCCTCGGCCAACTGAGCCAGCTCGGCCTTGAGCCGGTCACGGTCCCTCTCGGTGAGCTTGTCGTAGGTCTGGTAGGTGTCGCCGTCCTGGTAGGGGGCGATCAGATCAGCGATGGTCGAGAAGCTCGTGTCGATTCTCTTGACCAGGTCGGGGTCTTCCTTCTCGATCATCGACTTGATGAGATCGACGATCTTCTTCGACCCGTCCATGTTGGCCACGAAGGTCACCAAGTCGGTGTGGGAGTACCGCTCCTCCTCACCGGTGATCTTGGTCTGAGCGGTCTCCTCGATGAGGGCGCCGGGCCCGTTGACCATCACCGATGGCTGGATCTCGTGGGCCCTGACGCCGGTGATGAGCGCGTCGAGGTCCGAGTCGAGCCGGTCTGCGAACGGGGTCAGACCCTCGGTCGAGTTCTTCTCCCACAGTCCGTACTCGAGGCGATGGAAACCGGTGAACTTCGGGTCCTGCTCCTTCAGATCGAAGTCATCGGCGCGGCTGTCGATCAGAGCATCGGACTCGGGGAACAGTTCGGCGACCGGCTCGATGGTCTCCCACGGCACTCGGACCGTGCTGTACAGCGACTTGGCCTTCTCGACGTCACCGGCGCGGATGGCGTCGGTGAGAGAAGTCGTGCCGGACTTCAGCGTCTCGGTCTCGGCGAGCACGAACGCCTTGTAGTTGGTGATGGCCGTGGTCATCTCAGACTTGGTGTACTTCACCGGAGTGGTGTCGGTGGTGGCGTCACCGGTGATGGTGAGCGTGCCCTGTGTCGGGGCAACGGGCCCGCACAGGATCTTGTAGGTACCTGGGCCGAGCCTGGCGGTGTAGGTGGCGCTGTCGCCCTCGAGGAGGAACTTCTCGAGCAGGATCTCGGGCGTGTCGTTGAGGATCTCGAACTCGTTGCGAACGGTGGTGTCGTTCTTGACCTCGAAGCCGATCTTGCCGGCGGGGGCGCTCAGCATCATGGGATCGCAGCCGTCCTTGGTCAGCGTGATCGACAGGGTGGTGTCGGCGGCGCCAGTGACCTCGGCGATGTTCGGGTTGGCGGTGGTCGTGGTCTCGGTGGAGGTCTTGTCGTCGCCGCAGGCCGCGCCGAGGAGGAGTGAGCCGCCGATCAACGATGCGACGAGAGCTTTTTCGAACGACATCTGAACCTCCGATCGGGCCCACCCGGACCCGTGTGAGGTATTCCTAACGTGGCTACCGAGAGAGCGTCAAGCATGCCTAACACCAGGTCTCAACGTTCGCTGACGGTCAGTGCAACCCATGCCAGTCGCCATCCGCCTCGGCAGCTCCTGCCGGGAGCCGAGCCGCTGTCTCCACCACCTCTGAGCACGCTGCCGATTCGGCCGCATTGGCGACTCCAAGAAGTCGTGGAGGTTCTCATGCGTGGTCATCCGAGTTGGGAGCCCGGATTCGATCCGGCGAGGATGCGGCCGTTGGATCGGTCTCGACGAACTCGCAGGAAGTCGCGGTGCACGACACGTGTGACAACTTCTCGCCCCATGCCAGCTTCAATGTCACAGGGTATCAGTAGAGTCGTACGTATGTTCGAGCGGTCGGAATCGGAGGTGCCAGTCGAGCGGGCCCAGCGTCGTGTGGATGCTCTACGCGCCCGTGAGCTGTCGCGACTCGAGCAGTCCGGCGAGACCGAACTCGACCACGGACTGCGCACGTCCACGTGGTGGGCCCGCGAGCATGACCTG
>JBBQLA010000053.1:0-9545 GCA_038327485.1 Acidimicrobiales bacterium | reverse complement strand
GTAGTCGCCAGGCGGGGTGAGGCAGTATTCATCCGATGACCCCCCACGAGCCGGAGCGCCCCCACGTCGACGGCCGCCTCCAGTCGCTCGTGCTGCTTGCCAGCGCCGTCACCGCCGCTGTCACGACCCGCTCGACGCTGCCCGCGCACCACTGGTGGGGGCGGATCGCATTCGTCGGCTACGTCGTGGCAGCGCTCGTCGCCAACTCGCCCGCTCGTCGCTGGTGGCCAATGGTGGCGGTACTCGGTGCAGGTATCGTCCCGCTGGTCGTTCTGGTCGTCGGGCGTTCGCGCGGTTGGCACCACGTTGCCCAGTCCGAAGTCGACGTGATCGAAGCGGCGGCGCGGCGGTTGATCCACCACGGCACGCCCTACCTCGATCCGTCGGCCATGTCGTCGTCGCAACGCATCACCCACTACTCCTACGTGCCATATCTTCCGCCACTGTCGATCGCCGGCCTTCCCCGAGCCGTCTTCGGGACGAGCGCATGGACAGACGCTCGGGTGTGGCTGGGAGTGGCTGACGTCGTGCTGTGGGCTGCCATCTGGCGTCGATGCGCACCGCGATCTGCGCAGGCCTTGGCCCTGGTCGCGGCCTCACCGCTGGTGACGCTCCCCATGGCGGTCGGGGGTCACGATGTGGTGATCGTGTCGCTGCTGGTGCTCGGAGCGCTCGGAGTCACCGAGGCGCTGGGCGGAGCGGCGGGTCTCACCTACTTGGCGTGGCCCCTCGCCCTGCCGCTGGCCCGACAGCCCCAGCTCGACGAGGCGCAGCATCGACGCAGGAGTCGACGGAGCTGGTGGCGCGCCCCCGCCATCGCTGCCGTCGGCGCGCTTCCGATTCTCGTTGACCCCCACGCCGCGTACGAGAACCTCGTGCTCTTCCCCCTGGGTCGCACTCCGGCCCGCTCCCCCGCCGACGCCCCGTCGATCGGGCACCTGCTGGCACGCGTGTCGGGCGGAAAGGCCATCGATCTCGTGGCGCTCGGACTCACCGTTTTGGCGATTGGTTGGTTGACCCTGGTCGATCCGCCCGACTCGACGTCCACCGCTCTGATGCGCGCGGCGATCGGCTTCACCGTATTGATCGCGCTCGTTCCGTCGACTCGTGTGGGCTATCTGCTCTATCCCGTGGCGTTCTGGTCGCTCGCCCGCACGCTCGACTCAGGATCGGTCAGCGCTCGTCGCCCTGGTCGCGCCACGTCGAGATCAGCGACTCGATCTGGGCAACCGTCTCCTCGATCTGGTCGTTGATGACCACCACGCTGTTGAGGTCGGCCGCCACCGCGGCTTCCTCGGTGGCTTTGGCCAGCCGCTGAGCGATTCGATCCGGCGAGTCGCCCCGTTCGCGGAGGCGTTGCTCCTGCGTCGCCCGATCAGGGGCGTCGATGAAGATGACCCGCACATCGTCGAACCGCTCGCTCACTGCCCGAGCCCCGTGCACATCGATCTCGTAGACGATGTCGGACCCCTTCGGAGCGGCGGGGATCGGTGAACCCTGCAAGTAGTCGAGGAACTCGACGTGCTCGATGAAACCGTCGGCCTCGACCTTGGCCATGAATTCCTCGCGGGTGGCGAAGACGTAGGCGTCGGGCGCTTCGCCGGGTCGCGGCTCGCGAGTCGTCCACGATCGGGACAGCCACAGTGACGGGTCGCGTTCGATCAGCTCACGCACGATCGTGCCCTTGCCGACGCCGCCGGGACCACAGATCACGAGCTTCACGGGACGTCTCCGTCTACGGGACCTCGGACGAAGGTACCGAGCAGTGCAGCGTGATCAGCCTCGGCGATCGGAGTGGTCTCGGCGACACCGATCGACTCGAGCGCCCGCCGACTGGCAACCTTGCCCGATCCGGGCAGCGCCTCGACGATGGTGAGCACCTTGATGCGACCGACGAGGTCATCGGTGGGCGCTTCTGCGATCACTTCGCTCAACGTCGACTCGCCCGATCCCAGTCGTTCGACCACGTGTTGACGGGTGGTCCGGCACTGTTCCGCCCAATCCAGGGCCCGCGCCCGATCATCGGACACGGGTCAGCTGGCGCCGACAGCCGAAGCAATCGCCGCGGCGGCGGCCCGAGGATCCTCGGCCGCAGTGACGGCCCGACCGATCACGAGCAGGTCCGCGCCGTTGGCGGCTGCTTCCTGAGGGGTGGCCGAACGAGCCTGATCGTGGGTAGGCGCACCGGCCATGCGGATGCCAGGAACGACCCGGCGCATTCGAGGAGCCAGCTCGCGAGCGGTCTGCAGATCGGCGGCCGCCAGGATCAGCCCGCCACATCCGCCTTCGAGCGCCACCCGCACGCGATTGGGCACGATGTGTGGCGGAGCGGAATCGTCGCTGGTCAGCACGGTCACCGCCAACGCGATCGGCGCCTCGAGCCCGGCCTGCTCGGCCCCGTGCAGGAGCCCTTCCACGCCGGCCTTCAACATGTCGACCCCGCCACTGGCGTGCAGCGTGAGGTACTCGACGCCCAGCGCGCCCAACACTCGGGTGGCCCGGTTCACGGTGGTGGGAATGTCGAAGAGCTTCAGATCCAGGAACACCTGGTAGCCCTGCTCTCGCAGCGCGCCGATGGCTTCGGGGCCGGCCGCACTGAACAGCTCCAGACCGATCTTGGCCACCCCGAACCACGGCCGCAGACTGCCGGCGAGACGTAGCGCAGCGACGAGGTCGTCGGTGTCCAGCGAGAGCGCCAACTTGCGACGAATGGACTCGTCCACCGCTCCGTCGTTGCCGGTCTGGTCACTCATGGGCACCTCCACACAGGGTTGCGAGGGACGAAACCTGATGGTCTCGACACCACGACTCGATCTCCGACACCACACGACCGGCCGTTCGCGGATCTGCGAACGAGGCGGTCCCGATCTGTACTGCATTCGCACCGGCGAGGACGAGTTCGATGGCGTCCGCCCCGGTGACGATTCCCCCGACCCCGATGATCGGGAGATCCGGGAGCGCCGAACGGCAATCGTAGACAGCGCGAACCGCCACCGGATGAATGGCCGGTCCGCTGAGTCCCCCGCCGCCACCGCCCAGCGCCGGGCGGCGACGTTCGAGGTCGATCACCATGCCCAGCACCGTGTTGGTGAGCGTCACTGCGGCCGCGCCGGCGTCAGCCACTGCGGCGGCGACGTCGACCAGACGATCGGTGTTCGGGCTGAGCTTGGCCCAGGTCGGCCGCCCGGCGGTCTGCACCGAGGCCATGACCTGCGCCGCGGCCTCGGGATCGTGGGCGAACATGGTGTGCCCACCCAGGTTCGGACACGACAGGTTCACTTCGACCGCGATCACTCCGTCGGGCGCCGAGGCCAACGCCGCAGCCGCAGCCGCGTACTCGTCGACGGTTCGACCCCAGATCGACGCCACCACACGCGCTCCGGTGGCCAGCAGGTCCGGGAGCTCATCGGCCAGCCATCCGGCGACCCCTGGGCCCTGCAGACCCACTGAGTTGATCATGCCGGCGGTGGTCTCCATGACCCGGGGCGCCGGGTTACCGGCCCACGGTCCGACCGACAACGACTTCACCACCACCGCACCCAGGGCACCCAGATCGAGGTACGGCGACAGCTCGGCACCGTGGCCGGCAGTGCCCGACGCGCACATGACCGGGTTTGCCAACGTGAGGTCCCCGACCCGCACACTGAGGTCGACCGGCGCGCCACCATCACCAGTGCGGCGGCGGCCGAATCGGTCAGCCCTGCGTGTGGACACCGGCGTGGTACTCCTGCAGCGGTCGGACGACGAGCGGGTGACGACGGGTCTCGAGGATCCCGTTGGCCGCTGCCAGCGCGGCGGCCGCCGTGGTCAGCAGCGGCACCGAGTGTCGACCAGCCGCGGCGCGGATGTAGCCGCCGTCAGCCCGTGGCCCACGCCCTCGTGGCGAGTTCACGATCAGTTGGACCTTGCCCGCGGCGATCAGCTCGACCGCGTCGACACCGGTGCTGTCGATCGGTCGACCGGCAACGTCCGAGATCTTCGACACGATTTCGGTCACTTCGATGCCTTCGGTGCGGAAGTGCGCGGCGGTACCTTCGGTGGCAACGATAGAAAATCCCAGCTCGGTGAAGACCCTCGCCGCTCGCGTGCCGGTGCGCTTGTCACGATCGGCCAGCGACATGAACACCGTGCCCTCCTCGGGCATGCGGTCACCGGCGGCCAGCTGCGACTTGGCGAAGGCCTGGCCCAGGGTGAGATCGATGCCCATGACCTCGCCGGTGGACCGCATCTCCGGGCCGAGCAGCGCGTCGGCGTCGGGGAACCGGGAGAACGGCAGCACTGCTTCCTTGACTGCGACGTGGTCGCCCTCGACCGCCGGCCGCAGCAAACCCTCCTCGCGAAGCTCTGCCAGGGTGGCTCCGCACATGACCCGAGCCGCGATCTTCACGAGCGGCACGCCGGTGGCCTTGGCCACGAACGGCACGGTTCGACTGGCCCGCGGGTTGGCTTCGATCACGAACACCTGAGTGGCGTCGGGATGGTCGCCCGAATGCTTGACGGCGAACTGGACGTTGATCAGGCCTCGGACGTCGAGCGCCTCGGCGATCGATCGCACGTGCGATTCGATGACGGCCACGGTGGCCTCGCTGAGCCCCATCGGCGGGATCATGCAGGCCGAGTCACCGGAGTGGACCCCGGCCTCCTCGACGTGCTCCATCACTGCGCCGATCACGACCTCACCGGTGTGGTCGCGGATGGCGTCGACGTCGACCTCGGTGGCATCCTCGAGGAAACGGTCGACCAGGACCGGCCGATCGGCGGAGAGCAGACCCTCGCGTCCCAGACCGGACAACCCGGCCAGCGCGGCTATGGCCGAGCGGAGGCCGTCGGCGTCGTAGACGATCTCCATGGCTCGACCGCCGAGCACGTAGCTCGGACGCACCAGCGCCGGGAACCCGATGCGGTCGGTGATGGCAAGGGCTCCCTCGATGGTGGTGGCGGTGCCCCCGGCGGGTTGTGGGATCTCGAGTTGGGCGCACAGCGAGTTCCACCGGTCGCGGTCCTCGGCCAGATCGATCGAGTCGGGACTCGTGCCCAGGATCAGCTCACGTGGCAGCGAGTCGGCCAACTTGAGCGGGGTCTGCCCGCCCAGCGACACGATCACGCCGAGCAAACGTCCCCCACCGTCGGCAGCGGACTGCTGCTCGGCTTCGATCACGTTCATCACGCCCTCGTGGGTCAACGGCTCGAAGTACAAACGGTCGGAGGTGTCGTAGTCGGTCGACACGGTCTCGGGATTGCAGTTGACCATGATGGTCTCGTAACCGGCGTCGCCCAGCGAGAAGCAGGCATGCACGCAGCAGTAGTCGAACTCGATCCCCTGGCCGATCCGGTTGGGGCCGGAGCCGAGGATGATCACCTTGTCCCGACTCGAGGGGACCACCTCGGAGGTGTCCTCGTAGGTTCCGTAGTGGTAGGGAGTCGCCGCTTCGAACTCCGCTGCGCACGTGTCGACCGTCTTGTAGGTGATGACGACCCCAGCGGCGATCCGCGCCGCGCGGACCGTCGCCTCGTCGATGCCCCACAGGTAGGCCAGCTGGCCGTCGCCGAAACCGAACCGCTTGGCCCGTCGCCACGTGGCGGGATCCATGGCGTCGAACCCGATCGACGTCAGCTCGGCGCGTTCCTCGGAGATCTGCAGCATCTGGTCGAGGAACCACGGGTCGATCCGACAGGTGTCGTACACGACATCGAGCGGGATCCCCCGTCGCAAGGCGGACTCGACGGCGTAGATCCGATCGGGGGTCGCCCGACCGACCGCCGTGAGCAGCGCCTCGTCATCGAGCGAATCGAACTCCGACTCGAGGGCATCGCCGTTGAGACCGCCGCGGCCCTGCTCGAGTGAGCGCAGTGTCTTCTGCAGCGCCTCGGTGAAGGTGCGACCGAACGCCATGGCCTCGCCGACCGACTGCATCTGGGTGCCGAGCACGCCTGTGGTGCCCGGGAACTTCTCGAAGGCCCACCGGGGGATCTTCACGACGACGTAATCGATGGCCGGCTCGAAGCTTGCGGGGGTGCTGCGTAGCACCTCGCCGGTGTCTGGATCGACGACCCTGGTGATGTCGTTCTCGATCTCGTCGAGCGTGTACCCCACTGCCAGGCGGGCGGCGATCTTGGCGATCGGGAAGCCGGTCGCCTTCGAGGCCAGCGCAGATGAACGAGACACCCGAGGATTCATCTCGATGACCACCATCTGGCCGGTGTCAGGATGGACTGCGAACTGCACGTTCGAACCACCGGTCTCCACGCCGACTCGGCGGATACAGGCGAACGCAGCGTCGCGCATGGTCTGATACTCGACGTCGCTCAACGTCTGAGCCGGGGCCACCGTGATCGAATCGCCGGTGTGCACGCCCATCGGGTCGACGTTCTCGATCGAGCAGATGATCACGCAGTTGTCGGCCCGGTCACGCATGACCTCGAGCTCGAACTCCTTCCACCCGGCGATCGACCGCTCGACCAGGATCTCCGAGATGGGGCTGGCATCGAGCCCGTTCGACGCGATGACTTCGAACTCCTCTGGCGTCGAGGCGATGCCGGTGCCCTTGCCGCCCAGGATGTAGGCCGGGCGGATCACCGCCGGCAGACCGATCGTGGCGATGACCTCATGCGCTTCGGCCATGTTGTGGGCGGTGCCCGACGGCGGCACCTCGAGCCCGATCTCGATCATGGCCTGCTTGAACTTCTCGCGATCCTCTGCCGTGGCGATGGCCCCGGCGTTGGCGCCAATGAGTTCGACGCCGTAGCGCTCGAGCACGCCCGCTTCGAAAAGCTCCATGGCCAGGTTGAGTGCGGTCTGACCGCCCAGGGTCGGGAGCAGCGCGTCGGGGCGCTCGCGCTCGATGATCTTCTCCAACACGTCGATCGCCAGCGGCTCGATGTAGGTGGCGTCGGCGAAATCAGGATCGGTCATGATCGTGGCGGGGTTGGAGTTGGCCAGGATCACCCGGTACCCCTCCTCGCGCAGGACCCGGCACGCCTGGGTGCCCGAGTAGTCGAACTCGCACGCTTGGCCGATGACGATGGGCCCGGCGCCGATGATGAGGATGGATCGGATGTCGGTCCGCTTCGGCATCAGCGTGCCCCTGCAGTGGCGGTGGCTCCGGAGTGCTCGTCCATCAGCCGGGCGAAACGATCGAACAGGTACGCACTGTCGTGGGGACCCGGCCCCGCTTCGGGGTGGTACTGGATACCGAAGGCCGCGACGTTGGTGCACCGGAAGCCTTCGAGTGTGCCGTCGTTGAGGTTGAGGTGGGTGACCTCGAGGTCGGCCACACCTTCGAGGTCGACGCAGTAGTTGTGGTTCTGGCTGGTGATCTCGACCTTGCCGGTCTCGAGGTCGCGCACCGGATGGTTCCCACCGTGGTGACCGAACGGAAGCTTGAACGTGGTGGCTCCCACGGCCTGGCCGAGGAGCTGGTGGCCCATGCAGATCCCGAAGATCGGGACCCGTCCGAGCAGACCTCGAACGGTGTCGACGATGTAGTCGACCGCAGCGGGATCACCAGGGCCGTTGGAGAGGAACACGCCGTTCGGCGAGCGGGCAAGGATGTCCTCTGCGGTCGTGGACGCCGGAACGATCTCGACGCTGGCCAGGCCAGACAGGTGTCGCACCATGGTGGTCTTGATGCCGCAATCGATGGCCACGACCCGGCGGGCGCTACCACTGTCGGTCTCGTGGCGGAGCGTCCGGTCGGTGGTGACGGTGGTGACCAGGTCGATGCCGTCGGTAGTCAGCGCGTCGCGCGCGGCTGCTGCGGTGGCGTCGCGATCGATGCCGATGGCGCCGGGCACCGCACCGTGGTCGCGCAGGTGTCGTGTGAGGCGGCGGGTGTCGACGCCGGCGATCCCGACGATGTTGTGGCGCTCGAGGTAGCCGTCGAGGTCCTCGGTCGCCCGCCAGTTGCTGCGGCGACGGGCCAGTTCACGGATGACCACGCCTCGACAGCGCGGCCGCTCGGACTCGTCGTCGGTGTCGTTGGTTCCGTAGTTCCCGAGGTGTGACGTGGTGAAAGTGATGATCTGCCCGGCGTAGCTGGGGTCGCTGATGACCTCCTGGTAGCCGGACATGACCGTGTTGAACACGACCTCGCCCGTGATCGGAGAGTTGCTGATCGCTCCGATCAGTTCACCTTCGAACATTTCGCCGTCGGAGAGCACCAGCACCCCGTTGCGCACGCTCATGAGTGTCGTCCCCGCACTGGTGTCGGTACATGAAAAACGCCCCCACTGGGGGGCGTCAACGAGTCGGCGAAATGCGCCACGATCGACTTCCTTCCTGTCCGTACGAGCCTCACAGAACCCGCTTCACGGTCAGAAGCGCACCCTAGCAGCGTCCGGCCACAGCAACTGGCGCGTCGTCAGCGCAGGGCGGTGCCGTCGGACACCACGAGCTCGCCCCGCAGGATGGTGTGGCGCACTCGGCCTGTCACCGTGCGACCGACGTAGGGAACGTTCGACGAACGACTGGCCCCGCCGGATCCGTCGATGGTCCACGTGGCCGTCGGATCGATGACACACAGGTTGGCGGCGCGGCCAGCGACCAGCGGACCACCGTGTGAATCGGCGATACCGGCGATACGCGCCGGTTGCCATGAGAGGCGGGCCAGAATCTCGGCGATCGGCAGGCCCAGCTCGGTGATGGCCAGAGCCAGGGCGTATTCGAGACCCAACATCCCCGGCGGCGCCTGATCGAACGGCCGCTCCTTCTCGTCGGCGGGATGCGGTGCGTGATCGGTGGCGATGGCGTCGATGGTGTGATCGCGCAGCCCGGCGCGAACCGCGTCGACGTCGTGCTGGGATCGCAGCGGCGGGTGGACCTTGAACACGGCGTCGTAGGTCTGACAGCACGCGTCCGTCAGGGTGAAGTGATGGGGCGCTGCCTCGGCAGTGATGCGGAGCCCCCCGGCCTTCGCGGCGGCGACCATGGCCACCGAGCCCGCGGTGGACAGGTGTTGGAAGTGCACCCGACATCCAGTCAGTCGCGACAGGGCGATGTCGCGCATCACCATGAGCTCCTCTGCCTCCGACGGTTGGCCGGCCAAGCCGAGACGAGACGACCACTCCCCCTCGTGCATGCAGGTGCCTGCGCTCAGCGCCGTGACCTCGCAGTGCTGCGCCAGCGTGACCCCGAGTCCCGACGCGTACTCCAGTGCCCGGCGCATCAGCTGATCGTCCTGCACTCCGGTGCCGTCGTCGGTGAAGATCTTGACCCCGAGCGCAGCCATCTCGGCCATGGGCGAGAGTTGCTCGCCGGCTCGGCCGACGGTGATGGCGCCCGACACTTCGACGTCGCACAGCGCGGTCTGCGCCAACGCCTGTACCTCTCGAACGATCCCAGCGCTGTCGATGGCCGGCGTGGTGTTGGGCATCGCCAGCACGGCGGTGTAGCCACCCAAGGCCGCGGCCCGACTGCCGGACTCGATCGTCTCGGCCTCCTCCTTGCCGGGCTGACGGAGATGGGCGTGCAGATCAACAAGCCCAGGAGCAACGACGCACCCGCCCGCGTCGACCTCGACCGAACCGGAAGGCGCGTCGAGGCCGTC
>JBBQLA010000052.1:0-9669 GCA_038327485.1 Acidimicrobiales bacterium | reverse complement strand
CCCATCGCTCTGAGGGGCGTCCGCACACGATGGCGTCGAACACCGCCGGATGGGCCGTCAGCGATCCTTCGACCTCCTCGGCGAAGACCTTCTCGCCGCCGGTATTGATGGTGACCGAGTCGCGGCCCAACAGCACGATGTGGCCGTGGTCGTCGAGGCGAGCCCGGTCGCCGGCAACTGCGTGGCGCATGGCGTTGATGACCGGGAAGGTGCGCTCGGTCTTCTCGGGGTCGCCCAGGTAGCCCAGCGGCACCCGACCGGTCTGGGTCAACCAACCGATCTGATCGCCTCCTGGTGCGAGCGGGCCGGACAGGTCGTCCCGTAACACGACTGCGGTCGAGGAGGTCACGAAGTTGGCATCCGGCGCGGTGTCGGATCGGGTCTGGCTGACGCCCTGGCGACCGGACTCCGACGAACCCAATACGTCGACGATGGTGATGCGGCCCAGCCGATCGATCAACGCTTCCTTGGTGGCCGGGGAGAGCACGGCGCCGCCGGACAGGACGTGACGCAGCGAGGACGCGTCGTAGGGCTCGCCCGCCGTCGCTGCACGATCCCACTCGTCGAGGAGGGGCCGCGCGAACGGATCGCCCACGATCAACAACGACGTGACGAGATGTCGCTGAACGTTCCGCCACACGTCAGCCGGGTCGAGTCGGGAGGTGTCATCCTGCATGACAACACATCCGCCGGCGACCAACGCCGAGATGGCGTTCCAATGCGCTGCGCCGTGCATGAGCGGGGGAGCCGGCAGGGCCCGCAACGAACTGTTCGCCGCCGCCTCCACCAGCTCGCCGAGCGAGCCGACGTCGTCGCCGTCGCGGCGCCGGATGCCCAGCGCCGAGACCAGGAAGTCGCCTTGGCGCCACAGCACGCCTTTGGGCATGCCGGTCGTACCGCCCGTGTAGCAGAGGTACAGATCGTCGGCGGATCGTTGAACCCCGTCGAGTACGGCGGTATCGGCCGCGGCCAACGCCTCCTCGTAGTCGACCGACCCGGGTACGGGAGGCTCGCCGCTGCCGTCGTCCACCCGGACCAGCAAACGGGGCTCGGCGAGCGCGTCGACCACCTCGGCCAGAATCGACCCGAAGCAGGCGTGGTACACGATGGCCTTGGCGTCGCTGTCCTCCAGCACGTAGCGCAGCTCCGCAGCCTGATACCGGTAGTTGATGTTCACGGCGGTGCACCGCGCTGCGTAGGACCCGATCATGGCTTCGAGGTACTCGTTGCCGTTGTGCAGATACAGCGCCACGTGATCTTGGCCCGACTCCCACCCCTGCAGCTGATCTCGCTCGACCCGAAGGTCGAGACCGGCCGACCGCAGAACGGCGCCGAAACGGCGGACCCGATCGCCGAACTCGGCGCGCGTGAACGTCCGGTCCCGAATGGCCAGGCAGTGGTTGGAACCGTGGGCCGTCTCGATGGCCTCGAGGATGTCGACGAGGTTGAGCTCCACGGCGCAGGAGTGTGTCAGACCCGCCGCCGACTGTCAGACCCCCGACGTAGGGTTCGGTCCATGTGTCACCTGGCGGAAGACCCGATCAAGCAAGCGTCGAGCTGATGAAGCGGCAACGCAGCGCGCTGGCGGCCGCTCAAGCGGCGCTGTGGGGCATCGACCCGGTGCTCGACAGCCTGATCGAGGCGCACGGTCCCGCGCCGCTGCCGGCTCCCACGCCCACCGCCCGGCGGTTCAGTGATCTGGCCGAGTCGATCGCCTATCAGCAGCTCAACGGTCGAGCCGCAGCCACCATTTGGGGGCGGGTGGTCGACGCACTCGACGGCGACGTCACCCCCGAGGCGGTGTTGGCCGCCGGCGAGCCGATCCTGCGTCCGTGCGGGTTGTCCGGCGCCAAGACGGCGTCATTGCTCGATCTGGCCGATCACGCGGTACGGGGCGACCTGCCGCTGGCACGCATCGGGCGGCTCTCCGACGCGGAGGTCATGGCGGCGCTGGTGCCGGTGCGTGGCATCGGTCCGTGGACAGCGCAGATGTTCCTGATGTTCAACCTTGGACGCCTCGACGTGTGGCCGCTCGGTGACTACGGGGTGCGCAACGGCTTCTCCATCGCGTGGGACCTCGGCCGCCACCCCACCGAGAAGGAGATCAAGGAGTTGGGAGAGCCGTTCAGAGGTGGCCGCTCGCTGGTGGCCTGGTACTGCTGGCGAGCCGCCGACACCAAGCTGCAATCGGCGGGGCGCAGCTGACCGTCACGAGTGACGGTCAAAGAGGGACAGAGATCGGCAATGTTCGAGGGCCTCGGACCTGGCCTCCGGACCACCGCACCGCGTCGGGATCGGAGAGCGAGAACACCGGGTATCGGGCGAGCCATCGCTCGAGCGCCACCCGAAGCTCCATGCGAGCGAGGTTGGAGCCGACGCACCGGTGGATTCCCAAGCCGAATGCGGCGTGGCGATTCACCTGGCGGTCGATGATGACCTCGTCCGCTCGATCGAACGCTTCGGGGTCACGGTTGGCCGACGGGAAGGACAACAGGACCCAGTCCTCGGCCTTCATCGGACACCCGTTCCAGTCCATGTCCTCGCGGA
Organism: Acidimicrobiales bacterium; assembly: GCA_038327485.1. GTDB lineage: Bacteria > Actinomycetota > Acidimicrobiia > Acidimicrobiales > Microtrichaceae > JBBQLA01. Next base: position 7,122 of record JBBQLA010000052.1, on the reverse strand, counting down.
CGAGGCGGGCCATCGTCACCGGAGCGTAGGCCCGGAGGAACTCCTCCATCGCCGTGGGCAGCAGGTCGGGTTCGGCGACGAGCCGTTCACGATCGGCGGGATGGCTGGCCAGATGCCAGATCGACGACCCGATGGCGCTCCAGGTGGTGTCGATCCCGGCGAGGAGCAACAACGCCATGGTTCCGGCAATGTGGATCGGGTCGAGCGGCGCCCCTGCCAACTCTGCGTCGATGAGGAACGAGGTCAGGTCGTCGCGTGGACTCTCGGCGTGGTCCTCGATCTGTCCCCACAGGTACATGATCACGCCCTGGATCTTCTGGAACCGTTCTTCCATCGGGTCGTTGACGCTCTCGAGGATGTCGTGAACGAACTGACGGTGCAGTTCGGCGTCGGCCTGAGGGAAGCCGAGCATGTCGGCAATCACCCGCACGGGGATGTGTTGCGCGTAGTCGACGGCTGCGTCCACGATGCTTCGACCCTCGAGCTGATCGAGTAGCGAGTCGCAGTATTCGGCGGTCCCCGGCTCGAGCTTGGCGACGGCGCGTGGCGCGAAGGCAGGGAGCAGGACGCGACGGGCCTCCTGATGGAACGGTGGGTCCGACGAGATGGGCGGGGCGATGCCTGCCGGCGCCATGTCGAGTGGGGGTCGATTGTTGTTCATGAGGACCGAGCGAGACGTGAACCGTTCGGTGTCGTAGGCGATGGCCGACACGTCCTCGTGGCGGGTCGGTAGCCACGCACCGCCATAGCGGTCGGTGTGGGCGACGGGGCAGCGATCGCGAAGATCATCGAGGATCGGGAAGGGGTCGGCGACCCACATCGGATCGGTGTGATCGAAGTCGGTGGCAAAATCGGTGACCGGTCCGTTGATTACCGCGTTGTCGACGCCGAGCGGACCGTCCTCGAATCGATCGGCGAAGGACCCGCTGAATCGTTCGTCGGTGCTCATGTGCCTTCGTCCAGGGCGATGGCGTTTTCCGGACAGTTGGCGACGGCCAGCCGGGCGGCGACCTCGAATTCCGGTGGGACGATCCCTCCGTTGAGCTCGACGCCGTTGCCGAGGTCGTCGGAATCGAAGACTCCGGGAGCGAGTGCGTAGCACCGCCCATGGCCCTGGCACCGGTCGACGTCGATGGAAACCCTCATCGGGTCAGCTTGTCAGTTGCCGGTCGGTTTCGCATGCGTTCGGCGGCTGCCTCGTGATCGGGGTGCTGATCGTGATCGGGGTGTTGATCGTGATCTAGGTGCTGATCGAGACCGGGGTGATCAGGGGGAAGTGGCAGGCGACGAAGTGACGCTTCCCGACGGCGGTCAGCTGTGGCTCGACTTGAGCGCAGATGTCCTGAGCCAGGGGGCAGCGGGTACGGAAGCGGCAACCCGAGGGCGGATCGAGGGGGGAGGGGAGCTCGCCGACCAGTCGTTGGCTGGTGTCCAGGGCCACGTCGGGGTCCGGCATGGGAATGGAGCTGATCAAGGCCCGGGTGTACGGGTGAGCGGGGGTGTTGTAGATCTCGTCGGGCGCACCGACTTCGCACATCTTGCCGAGATACATCACCGCCACGTTGTCGGAGATGTTCTTCACCACGGCCAGGTCGTGAGCGATGAAGGCCAACGTCAGCCCGTAGCGCTGCTTCATGTCCTCGAGCAGGTTCGGGATCTGGGCCTGGACCGACACATCGAGCGCTGACACCGGCTCGTCGCAAATGATCACCTTGGGGTCGGTCACCACGGCGCGAGCGATCGAGATGCGCTGACACTGGCCACCGGAGTACTCATGGGGCCGCCGCACCCGGGCCATCCGGGGATCGACACCGACGGCCTCGAGCACCTCGTCGACTTTGGCGGCCTGCTCGGCCGGACTGCCCTTGGACCAGATCTTCAGTGGCTCACCGACGATGGCGTGCACCGTGCGTCGCGGGTTCAGCGACGAGATCGGATCCTGGAAGATCATCTGCATCTGCGGACGCATGGCCCGCAGCGCCTCGCCCTTGAGATCGGTCAGCACCGTTCCGTTGAACGCGACCGTGCCCGAGGTGGGTCGGGGGAGCTGCATGATCGCCCGACCGGTTGTGGACTTGCCGCAGCCGGACTCGCCGACCAGGCCCAGCGTCTCGCCCTCGGCGATGTCGAAGCTGATGTTGGACACGGCCTTGACCTTGGCCTTGGTGCCCTTCACGCTGAACTCCACGACCAGGTTCTCGACCCGGATCAGCGACTCGTCGCGTAGGTGGATGGTGCCACTGCCGGCCATCAGATCGCTCCGTTCATGGCGGTCGCCGTCAGGCTCACAGCGGTGCTCACCGGATGGTGGCAGGCGAAATAGTGGCCAGGGTTGGCGGGATGTTCGACCAGTTCGGGCTCGACCTCGACGCACAGGTCGGTGGCGAAACCGCAGCGCGGGGCGAACGAGCAACCCTTGGGCGGATGGACCATGTCGGGAGGCCGACCGCCGATGGCCTGCAGGCGGGTGTGACTCGGGTACTCCACCTTGGGGATCGAGTTGAGCAACGCCGCCGTGTAGTGGTGCTGCAGATGGTGGAACAGTGAGCGGGCCGGAGCCTTTTCGACGACACGCCCGGCGTACATCACCGCAATGTCGTCGGCCCGACCGGCCACCACTCCGAGATCGTGGGTCACGAGCAACATCCCCATGAACCGATCGCGCTGCTGCTCGGCCAGAAGATCGAGAATCTGGGCCTGCACCGTCACGTCCAACGCGGTGGTTGGTTCATCGGCGAACAACAGCTTGGGACCGCAGGCCAACGCCATGGCGATCACGACCCGCTGACGCATGCCCCCGGACAACTTGCCGGGATACTCCGAGAATCGCTTCTCCGGCGCGGGAATCTTCACTGCGTTGAGCAGCTGGATCGCCGTCTCGCGTGCGTCGGCGCGATCCATACCCAGTTTGATCTGCAGGGACTCGGTGATCTGCTTGCCGATCTTCATCACCGGGTTCAACGACGTCATCGGGTCCTGGAACACCATGGCCATCTCGGTGCCCCACAACTTGCGGAACCCTTCCTGGCTGAGGTCGCTGATGTCAGCACCGTCGTAGCGGACGGTTCCGGTCTTGGTCACGCCCGACTTGGGCAGCAGCCCCATGACCGCCTTCGCCGTCACCGACTTGCCCGAGCCGGACTCGCCCACGATGCCGAGTGTCCGACCGCGCTGCAGGGTGAACGAGAGTCCGCGCACCGCATGTACGTCGCCGCGAGGCGTGCGAAAGCTCACGTGCAGGTCGTCGACCACCAACAGGTCGCCCCCCAAAGCCGCCGGCTTCACGCCGACGTCGTGCGCCTCGATGATCGGATCGCCGATGATCGGATCGTTGCTGTCGGCGCTCCCGCTCGTGGTGGTCACAGCGCGCTCTCCCGCACGTCGAACTTCTGGCGGATGGCGTCGCCGAGCAGGTTGAGGGCCATCACTGTCACTGTGATGGTGACCGCCGCGGCGATCATCATGTGCGACAGGTTCCGCAGATCGGTGCCACCTGTGGCGAGCACTTTGCCCCATGACTCGACGTCATCGGGAACGCCGAGCCCGATGATGGCCAAGCTGCCCTCGGTCACGATCACCACGCCGACCGCCAGGAATGCGATCGACATCATGGACGGCAGCACGTTGGGCAACACCTCGCGGGTGATCACCCGCAGGTGCTTGGCGCCCAGCGCCTTTGCTGCCATCACGAACTCGCGCTCGGCCCACGTCAGCGTGGCGGCACGAGCGATCCGGCCGATGAGCGGAATGGCGACGATGCCGACGGTGAAGCTGATGTTGAACACCGAGTGACCGCGGACGCTGATCAGGGCCAACGCCAGCACCAGCGCTGGATAGGCCAGGAACACGTCGAAGATCAGGCTGGCCCAGTAGTCGACCCGGCCTCGGAAGTACCCGGCGACGATCCCCAGTGTTCCTCCCACGAGCAACGCGCCGATCACCGATCCCAGAGCGATTTCGAGGGTGGTTCGAGTTCCGACCAGCATCTGGCTGAACACGTCGCGGCCGGCTCCGTCGACGCCGACCAGATGGGTGAATTTGCCGACAGCGCCCTCGCCTCGGTATTGAGCGTTCTTGGCCCTGCGGTCCACGCAGTTGATCGGGTCATACAAGGGCAGCCCCGAGCCTGTGCCGCAGCCCTCGATGACGCGACCCGAGGAGTTCTTGATGGGGTCCGCGGTGAGGAAGGGACTGATCAGCCCGACCGCCACGATGATCAGAAGGATCGCCGCGGCGACGCGGCCACCCCAGTTCAGCTTCTTCTTGTGCGACGCCTGAGCGACATCGGCCGCGGGCTCGATGCCGGGTGTCGCCACCGCTTCGACCACGGTGGGGTCAAGCATTTCGAATCCTCGGGTCGAGCACCGTGTACATGAAGTCGACCAGGAAATTCACCAGCACGAACAGGATCCCGATCACTGCGATGAAGCTCTGCAGCGCCACGTACTCCCGAGCCAGGACTGCTTCGACGGTGTCGGTCCCGATACCGGGGATGCCGAAGATCCGCTCGATGATCACAGCGCCGCCGATGAGTGTCCCCACGTTGAGCCCGGCCACGGTGAGCAGCGTGAGACTCGAGGGTCGCAGGGCGTGTCGGAACAACACTCGGCGGGGCGTGATGCCCTTGGCCTTGGCCATCGTGATGAAGTCTTCCTGCAGCGTGCCGATCATGTCGCTGCGCAGCAGGCGCGCATAGACCGCGACTTGGCTCGCGGTGAGGCACAGCACCGGGAGGATGGCGTGTCTGATGTGCTCCCACACTCCACTGAAAGGTGAGGTCCACCCCGATTCGGGAAGGAAGTTGTTGTCGATCGCCAGGTACTTCTTGGCGAAATATGCCAGCACGAAGGCGGGCACGGACAATCCCAGGAAGAAGCCGAGGTTGGAGGCCTTGTCGAACAATCCGCCGGCCTTGTAGGCGGTGGCGACGCCCATGGGGATGGCGATCGCCAGCCCAAGGATCTGTGTGTAGGCCATGAGCAGCAGCGAGTTCGGCAGGTCGTCCTTGAGCTTGGTGCCCGGCGTGTCGCCGGCGGTGGCGTAGTACTTGCCCACGTCGCCGGTCACGAAGTTCCCGAGCCAGCGCACGTAGCGGACCGGCAACGCATCGTCGAGATGCAGGTCGGCGCGGAGCTTGGCCACCTGCGCCTTGTCCGCTCCGATGCTGAAGTTCTGGACCGGGTCACCCGGCAACATGCTCATCAGCAGGAACGAGAACATCGTCACCAGTAACAGCACCAGGACGAGACGTCCGAGCTTGGGCAGGATCCACTTCACGTCGTACCGCCTGTCGCGACTCGGAAGTTCGGACGGGAGCCGGCGAACCGACTCCCGCCCATCTCGTGGTCATTCGCGCGCACTTTGTGGTTCACGTGCGTCGGATCAGTGGTCGACCCAGACCTCGGGGAGGTAGGTCCAGCCCCAGTTCAGGCCGGTCCCGGGTGAACCATCGGGAAGCGTGTTGTACCCGAGGTTGTGGACCTTCTTGTTCGTGCCGAAGGCCCACTCCGAATACCAGTTCCACGCGTCGTACAGCTTGTCGGCGAAGAGCTTGGACACGTTCTGGTAGATCTCGGTGCGCTTGGCCACGTCGGTTTCGGCGCGGCCCTCATCGAGGAGCTTGTCGAGGTCGGGGTCGTTGATCTTGCCGAAGTTGACGAGTGAGCCGGAGTGCCACCACACCAGCTGGGTGTCGGGGTCGACGCCGGGGTGGTTGCGCCACAGCAGTAGGTCGAAGTCGCCGCCGAGGGCCTGGTTGATGAGGGTCGACTGATCCTTCTCGTCGATGTTCACCGCCACGCCGACGTCGCCCAGCTGACGCTTCACGTCTTCGGCGATGAGCTTGGTGGTCGGGTCGGTGGCGTAGGACAGCCGCACCGTCAGGTTCATGGGCTTGAGGACCTTCGCCGCGGCGTCGGGGTCGTACTTCGGTGCCGCCAGGTCCTTCACGTAACCCATGACCTTGCTGTCGAAGGGCTGATTGGCGATCTTGAATTCGCCGTTGTTGCCGACGTCGTTGAGTGCGTTGCGATCCAGCGCCATCGCCAGAGCCTTTCGCACGGCGATGTCAGCGAAGGGGCCGCTGGCGACGTTGAGCAATCCGTAGGCAACCTCGTGTCGACCATCAGCCTCGGGAATCAGGGTGAGCTTGTCCGATTCCTTCTTGATCTGATCCATGTTGTTGGCGTTGGTCGTGTGCATGGCGTCGACCGTGCCGCCCTCGAGGGCGCTGAGGCGGTTCGTGCTCGATTCGATCGGCTTGAAGATGACCTTGTCCAGGTAGGGGAGCTGCACGCCGGCAGCGTCCTTGCGCCAGTACTTGGGGTTCTTGACCGCCACGAACTGCTGGTTGCGGGTCCAGCTCTCCAGCATGAACGGCCCCGTGCCCACGAGCTTCTCGGCGCAGCCGACCTTTCCGGCGTCGATCTGGGCCTGGCCGATGATGCCGTTGCGGCTGCCGGCCAGGTAGAACGGGAAGGCCGACCAGGCGCTCTTCATCTTCACGGTGACGGTGAGGTCGTCGACCTTCTCGACCGAGGCGATGTTGGAGTACACGAAGCGGAAGAGCAGCGGCGAGATGCCGGTCTTGGCCACGATCGTCGGCTCTCCGTAGGTGAGGTCGATGTTCTCCTTGACGATGTCGGCGTTGAGTGGGGTGCCGTCGGAGAAGGTGATGCCGGACCGGAGTTTGAAGGTCCACTCGGTGGCATCGGCGTTGGGAGTCACGGTCTCGGCCAGGTACGGCTTCCACTCGTAGTTTGCGTCGAGGATGACGAGCGGGTCGTAGATCGCGTTGGCGACCTGGATGCCGGCGGCCGCCAGCTGGGCGGATGGGAGGCACCAGCCGCCGGAGTTCTCCGACTCGAGCGCCAGGGTCATGGTGCCGCCTGGCTTCGGCTTGGCCGCATCTTTGGTGCCGGCCTTCTTCGTGTCCGTCGTGCCGCCGGACTTGGAGTCGCTGCCGCACGCGGCGGCGGTGAGTGTGAAGGCGAGGAGGACGGCGACGAGGCCGACCGACTTTCTGCGACTCGAGATCAAGGTGTTGCCTCTTCTGTCTGGCCGGCGGGCGGCGAAAGATGTGTGTGCGTTCGTCTCCCATGAAACGGGGGAGAGAGACACCCC
>JBBQLA010000051.1:0-9722 GCA_038327485.1 Acidimicrobiales bacterium | reverse complement strand
GAGCAGCTGGAACCCGGTCGGCATCGTGGCCACCAGCTCTTCGATGGTCGTGCCCTTGGCCACCTGGGCGTCGACCGCAGCGCGGTCCTTGGCGAGTCCGATGATGCCCACGCCGCAAAGGTTGTCCCAGCTGGGCTGACTGGCGTAGACGGCATCGAGCACTGCGCGGCCGAGCTTCGAATCGAAGTGATTGACCACGACCCGCTCGAGCGCGCTCTGTGCCGCGAGACCTTCCTCGATCACACCGCGGTCCGCCTTCGACAGCTTGGTGAGCGAAGCCACCTGCTGGGCCGCAGCGCTTCGTTCCGGCGAGGAGATCGTCTCCTTGAGATCCCGGAGACCGTCCTCAGCCACGGCGAACTGCACCAGCAGTTGCAGCGCGTTGCGGGCGTACTTGCCGGTGGCGCGGTGGGAGTCGACCACCGAGTCGGCGATCTCCTTGCACTGTGCCTGCAGAGTGGTCACCTGCGACGCCGAGTATTGGCTGAGCTGCGCGGGGGCGAGCGCCTGGGTGCACTGCGAACGGTCGTTGGCCTGCAGCACCCTGGCCAGACCGATCACCTGCGACGCAGCGATGGCCTTGCCGTCGATGGTGGCAGCGTTGTCGTCACCGAAGGACTTGCAGCCGGAGAGGCAACCGGACACAAGGACGGCAGCGCCGACGGTGAGACTCACGAAACGTTTCACGAGGGGGCGAGGCTAGGGGGTCGCACCGCCCGTGGGCGAGTCACCCTCGGGGTCAGGGGCATACTCGGCCAGGAAGGCCAGGATCTCGTCGACCATCGGCCGGCCCGCCGAGATCCAGCTCCCCGTTTCGGCCTTGACCTTGGCGCCCTTGCGGGTCCGCTCGAGGCGCATCGACTTCGACAACAGCAGCGTGAGCGGCGAGATTCGAGCGACCCACGGCAACCCGCCGATGCCCGTCGACTTCACCGCCACGATGTCGGTCACGCCGAAGCGCAGACACGCCACGCGAAGACGGGCGATGGCCAACAGCGCCTCGGCCTCGAGCGGGACCGGACCGTAGCGATCCGCCCATTCCGCGGCAATGTCATCGACGTCGGAGTCGGTTCGCACCTCGACCAGACGACGGTAGGCATCGAGACGCAGGTCTTCGCGACTCACGTAGGTCACCGCCAGGTTGGCGTCGACGGGCAGCTCGACCTTGAGCTCACCCGGAACCTCCGCCTCCACGCCGTTGAGCTCGGAGATGGCTTCGTTGACCATCTGGCAGTACAGGTCGTAGCCGACCGCGGCGATGTGGCCCGATTGTCCAGTGCCAAGCAGGTTCCCGGCGCCGCGGATCTCGAGGTCGCGCATGGCGATGCGGAATCCCGAGCCGAGCTCGGTGGCCTCGCCGATGGTGCGCAACCGCTCGTAGGCATCCTCCGACAACGTGCGATCCGGCGGGAAGAACAGATACGCGTAGGCCCGCTGCCCCGCCCGACCGACGCGGCCCCGGAGCTGATGGAGCTGGCCCAGTCCCAACAGATCGGCTCGGTCGACGACGAGAGTGTTCACCGTGGGCATGTCGATACCCGACTCGATGATGGTCGTGCACACCAGCACGTCGTAGCGACCCTCCCAGAACTCGAACACGATCTGCTCGAGCCCCGCCTCGTCCATCTGCCCGTGGGCGACAGCGATTCGAGCCTCGGGAACGAGCTCGGCCAGTCGTGCCGCGGTCTGATCGATGTCAGCCACTCGGTTGTGGACGAAGAAGACCTGCCCTTCGCGGAGCAGCTCGCGGCGGATCGACTCGGCCACGGCCCGCTCGTCGAATTCGCCGACGTAGGTGAGGATCGGTTGGCGTTCGGCCGGCGGGGTGTTGAGCAGCGACAGGTCGCGGATGCCGGTGAGGCTCATCTCGAGCGTCCGCGGAATCGGCGTGGCGGTGAGCGTGAGCACGTCGACGTTGGTCGACAATTCCTTGATTGACTCCTTGGCCCCGACACCGAAGCGCTGCTCCTCGTCGACCACCAACAAGCCGAGGTTCTTGAACTCGATGTCGGCCGACAACAGTCGATGGGTGCCGACCACCAGGTCGACCTCACCCTTCGCCACCGATGACACCACCTGACGCGCCTGCGCCGCGGAGAGGAACCGCGACAACACCTCGACCCGCACCCCGAACGGCTCGAACCGCTCGGCGAAGGTCGTGTAGTGCTGCTGGGCCAGCAGGGTGGTGGGCACGAGGATCGCCACCTGCTTGCCGTCCTGGATCGCCTTGAACGCGGCGCGGATCGCGACCTCGGTCTTGCCGAAGCCCACGTCTCCGCAGACGAGACGGTCCATCGGTCGGGGCGACTCCATGTCGTTCTTGACGTCGGCGATGGCCTTGAGTTGGTCGGGGGTCTCCTGGAAAGGGAACAGGTCCTCCATCTCCTGTTGCCACGACGAATCCTGGGCGAACGGGTGGCCAGGAGCGTGCAGACGCTTCTGGTACAGCACGACCAACTCTTGGGCGATCTGGGTGACTTCCTCGCGTACTGCCGCTTTGGTGCGGGAGAACTCGGCGCCGCCCATCTTCGACAGCCGAGGGGTGTCGCCCCCGGTGTAGTAGCGGATCGAGTCGATCTGGTCGGACGGCACGTACAGGCGGTCGTCGCCCCGGTACTCCAACAACAGGTAGTCCCGGTCGACCCCGCCGATCGAACGAGTGACCATGCCACCGAAACGGGCCACGCCGTGGTGGTGGTGCACCACGTAGCTACCGACCTCGAGGTCGTCGAAGAAGCCTTGCGATGCGCGCGCCCGTGCCCGGGTCTGGCGTCGCACCCGTCGCCGGTGCGTCAGGTCGGACTCGGCAAGCACCGCCAGTCGGACCGACGGCAACACAATGCCCGACTCGAGCGGCGCCACGACGATGACGCCGCCGGTGTTGCTCGAGCGGATCGAACCGGGCTCGGCCCGGTCGAACACGAACCCGTGGCTCCGCAGGATCTGATCGAGCCGGTCGACCGACTCGAGCCGCTCGGCGGCCACCACGATCTGGTACCCCGACGCCAGCAGGTCGCGGAGCTGACCGACGAGACGAACGCCGTCACCGGTAGCCGGCATCCACGCACCCACCGACATCGCCTCGGTATCGGGGCCGTCGGGGGTCGCCAGCATCGTGAGCACCGGCGCGTCGCACTCGGCCAGCAGACGCTCGAAGTCGAGGTGGAGGCGTGGAACCTCGCGACCCTCGGCGCCCCACGATGACGCCAACGTGTGGGCGAGATCGATCTCCTCGGCGATGATGTCCGCAGCACGATCACGCAGACGACGAGGATCGACCAGAACGATCTGGGCGCTGTCATCGAGCAGGTCGACGAGGAGCTGGTCGCCCTCGGTCAGCCACGGCATCCACGATTCCATGCCGTCGAAGGTCTGCGACTCGCGGAGGCGCTCCCACTGGTCGCGGCCCCAGGGTTCCGACGCCACCAGCTGGTCGGCCCGCTCGCGGACCTCGTCGGTCGGCAGCAATTCACGGCAGGGGAAGATCTCGACCACCGAGACGTCGCGCTCGGCGCGCTGGTCCGACACCGAGAACTCGCAGAGACGATCGATCTCGTCGCCCCACAGGTCGATGCGAATCGGGCTGTCGGCGGTGGAGGGGAACACGTCCACGATCGAGCCACGGACAGCCACCTCGCCGCGGTGTTCCACCTGATATTCGCGGCGATAGCCCGCTTCGACGAGCGACCGCACCAGGTCATCAAGATCGATCCGTGCCCCAGCGGCCACCACGATCGGGTCGACGTCGAAGGCGTGCGGGCCGAGCCGCTGCACCAACGCTCGAGCCGGGGCGACCACCACCGCCGGGGAGCGGCCTTCGGTTCGGAGCCGCCACATGGTCTTGAGCCGACGGCCCATCGTCTCGATCTGAGGGCTGACCCGCTCGAACGGCAGCGTCTCCCACGCCGGGAACACCTCGACCTCGTCCTCGCCCAGCCACGTCCCCAGATCCGCGGCCAACGTGTCGGCCTCGGCGGTGGTCGGCACCGCCACCACGATGGGCCGTCGGCCCGACATCGAGACCAGACCGGCGATGGCGGCACTTCGCGCCCGATCCGGCACCGCAAGCGTGGCGGCGCGTCGTCCGAGCACGCCGAGGAGTGACGGATCCTCCGACAGGCGGCGCCGCAACGAACCCAGCGGAGCAGAAATGGCGGCGCTGTCGGGTGTGGTCGCAGTCATCAGTCGAGTTCGGGACGCGTGTTGTACCGGCCCATCGCGGCGTCGATCCCATCGGTCAGCAGCAGCTCGACTGCGTCGGCGGCCTCATGCACACACACCGAGATCAGCTCGCGCTCGCCTTTCGATGGCTTGCTCAGCACGTGACCCACGCCCCGCTCGGCGCCTCCGGGCGGCTTACCGATCCCGATACGGATCCGGGTGAAATCAGCGGAGTGAAGATGGGCCTTGATCGAACGCAGTCCGTTGTTTCCGGCAAGCCCGCCGCCCTGTTTCACCTTCATGCGACCGGGCGGGAGATCGAGCTCGTCGTGCACGATCACCAGCTTCGACAGATCCTCGATGTCGAAGCGGCGGCAGAGCGGTCCGACCGCCTGGCCCGATTCGTTCATGTAGGTCGTCGGCACCGCGAGAGCGACGCGGCCGGCGCCCAGACGAATTTCTGCCACGTTGGCCGGGGCATCCTTGGAGCGGCGGAACCGCTCACCCGCACGACTGGCCAGTAGCTCGATGACCTCGACGCCGACGTTGTGTCGGGTTCCCTCGTAGTCGCGGCCCGGGTTTCCGAGTCCGACGACCAGTAGGTCGGTCGGCACCCGATCAGACGTCGGCGTCGGCGGCTGCCGCGGCAGCGATCTCTTCCTCGGAACCACCCTCGGCTGCGGCCGCACTGCGCGCAGCGATCATGGCCGCACGGGTCAGCGAGGCGACAACGACCGGTGCGCCCGGATCGGTCTCGGTGCTGACGCCGTCGGGGAGGTTGAGGTCGCCGACGGTGATCACATCGTCGATCACCATGGCGGAGACGTCCACGCGGATCTCGTTGGGGATGGCGTCCGGACGCACGGCCACGGTCAGTGACTGGGCCGAGTGCTCGATCATGCCGCCGTTGGAGGTGACCTGCTTGGCGTCGCCCGTGAGGACGATCGGCACGTGCAGCGTCATGGGCGTCTCGGGGTCGATCCGCTGGAAGTCGATGTGGATGGGGTCGCGGCGCACCGGGTGGCGCTGGATCTCCTTGACCAGGGTGTACTGCTTGGAACCGTCGACGGACAGTTCGATCAACGCGTTCACGCCGGCAGCGGTGGTGAGGGCACGCCGCAGCTCGGCGCGCTCAACGGTGACCGACACGGTGTCCTGGCTCATGCCGTACACGGTGGCCGGGATGTGGCCGTCACGACGCATACGCCGCGACGGCGCGGTACCGAGCTCGCGTCCGGTCTCGACCTTGAGGGGCACGACGTTCATGAAAAACTCCTGAGGGCAGGCCCGTTTGGCCGACGGAGCAGTGTAACCATCGCCCTCTGACCACTCCAACCTGTCGCTGGTCGGCTGGTGGGACAGCTGCTGCGTCCAGGGTCAGTGCTGGTTCTGGCCGCCGAAGATCTCCGACACCGAGGTGTCTTCGAACACCGCGTCGATGGCATCGGCGATGATGCCGGCCGCTGAGAGCACCTCGATCTTGTCGATCTGCTTCTCGGGAGGCAGCGGCAGCGTGTTGGTGATCACGATCTTCTCCAACACGGAGTTCTTCAGGCGGTCGATGGCAGGACCCGAGAACACGCCGTGCGTGCAGGCGGCGTAGACACCCGATGCTCCCTTCTCGACCAGCTGCTCGGCGGCAGCGCAGATGGTGCCGGCGGTGTCGATCATGTCGTCGATCAGCACGCAGGTACGGCCCTCGACGTCACCCACGACATCTTTGGCCTCGACGGTGTTCTTCGCTCCCCGCACGCGACGCTTGTGAACGATGGCGATGTCCGCGTGCAACAGGTTGGCGTAGCGCTCGGCGACCTTCACCCGACCGGCGTCGGGCGATACGACCACCAGGTCCTCGGGCAGGTTGGCCCGCATCCAGTCGATGAGCACCGGCATGGCAGTGAGGTGGTCGACGGGGCCGTCGAAGAAGCCTTGGATCTGTCCGGAGTGCAGGTCGACCGACACGAGTCGTTTGGCGCCGGCGCCGGCGAACAGGTTGGCCACCAACTTGGCCGTGATGGGCTCGCGACCTTCGGCCTTACGATCCTGACGGCCGTATCCGAAGAACGGTGCGACGACCGTGATTCGCTTGGCCGAGGCCCGGCGGGCCGCGTCGACCATGATCAGCTGCTCCATGATGGCGTCGTTGACCGAGATCTCCGCAGTCGAGCAGTGACCCTGGAAAATGAACACGTCGGCGCCACGGATGGACTCGCCGTAACGGCAGTGCAGCTCGCCGTTGGCGAACTCGGCGATGTTCACGTCTCCCAATTCGACACCGAGCCGCTGGGCGACCTCCTCGGCCAACGGCCGATTCACCCGACCCGCCACCAGGTGCAATCGCTTACGCGTGATCAGTTCCATGCCTACCCCTCGCCATCGGACGCCGAATTGTAGAACGGACCGGTGACCGTTCCGTCAGCGAGTTTCGTACCGGGCACCAGCGCGGCGTAGGGGCCGACGTGGGCGCCGTCTCCGACCCAGGCCTGACGGCCCGTCGAGTTCTCGACCACACAGTTGGAACCGACCGAGCAGTCGACCAATCGAGTGTTCGGTCCAATCTCGGATCCGTCGCCGATCGCAGTGTCGCCCTGCAGGATCGTGCCCGGGAACAGGGTGACGTCTCGACCCACCACAACGGTGGTGTCGACGAAGGTGTTGGCCGGATCGAGCATGGTCACGCCGTTGCGCCCGAGGAGTTCGTTGGTGCGTCGACGCAGTTCGGCCTCCGCTTCGGCCAGCTGCAAGCGATCGTTGACCCCGGACGTCTCCAGCGCGTCGTCAGCCACCATCGATTCGATGGCGTACCCGGCCTCTGCCAACACTGCGATCACGTCGGTCAGGTAGTACTCCCCCTGAGCGTTGTCCGGCTCCAGCCGGCGCAGCGCGGGCGCCAGTACCGAATGCCGAAAGCAGTAGATGGATGTGTTGACCTCGTCGATGGCCAGTTCCTCCGGCGTGGCGTCGCCGTGCTCGACGATGCGAACCACCCGATCGCCCTTGCCGCGAACGATGCGCCCGTACCCGGTGGGGTCGGCGAGTCGCGCCGTCAGGATCGTGGCCGCCACGTCGTGGGAACGATGCCGCTCCACCAGGGCGGCGATGGTCTCGGGGCGCAACAGCGGCGTGTCGCCTGGGAGGACGATGACGTCGTCCTCGGCCTCACTGTCGGAGTCGTCGGGCAATCCGACCAGACCGACGAGCACCGCGTCGCCTGTTCCTCGCTGCACCCGTTGCTCAACGAACTCGAGGGGCAGCGCCGTCTCGGCATTGCCGATCGTGCGGGTCACCCGCTCGGCCTTGTGGCCGACCACGATCACCGCCCGGTCCGGATCCGACAACCGGAGCGAGTCGAGGACGTACATGAGCATCGGTCGCCCGCACAGGAAGTGCAGCGGCTTCGGTCGCTCGGACTTCATGCGCGAGCCCTCGCCGGCGGCCAGGACGATGGCCGACAAGGCACGTGGGGCTTCGCTCAACGTTCGTCTCCCGCTTGATTGACCAGTTGAAGGGCTCGCGGGGCAGGGCTCGAACCTGCAACCTCCGGATCCAAAGTCCAGCGTTCTGCCAGTTGAACTACCCGCGATCGACTGTGCCCACGGTACTCGCGCCGACCGCAGTCACTGGCTAGCGGCGCTTCTGAGTGACGGGAGCGCCGGCCAGGCCCTCCCAGAAGCCGAGACCCCAGGGAAGGTGCATGGCCATCAGGGCCAACGGCACGACTCGGCGCTCCTCGGCGTCGGCCAGCTTCGGCACGATCGTGGCGGTTCCCAGCGCGACCAGTCCGACGTAGGGAGCGACGAGTGCCGCAGCCCACTTCGGTCGGAATGGGGCCACTGCTGCGGCCACCACCAACATGGCCAACAACGCGGGCGGGGCCAGGTGACGCAGCGCTGTCGACTGCGGGTGCTTGATGACGACCTTGGACTTGCCCCGGCCGTAGCGGCGGTACTGGCGGCCCAGTAGCTGCACGGTCTGGCGACCTTCCCACGCGATCACCAGCGACGGGTCGAACAACAATTCGCGGCCGGACTGCCGCACCCGGAAGTCGAATTCGAAGTCCTCGTTGACCGGAGTGTTCTCGTCCCACCCGCCGAGCGCCGCGACCACAGCGGTCGGGTAGGCACCGAAAGGGATGTGATCGACCGCTTGAGCGGACACGCCGTGGTGATACACGGAGTTGCCGACCCCGAACGGTGACGCCAACGCCGCAGCGATGGCACGACCGGTCGGCGTGTAGCCCACGGCATCTTTACGTCCACCGACGCCACCCCAGTCGCCCGAACGGAAGCTGGCGACCATCTGCTCGACGTAGGTGGGGCCCACCGTGGCGTGGGCGTCCATGCGGGCCAGGAACTCACCGCGAGCGACCGGCCACGCCACGTTCAGTGCGGCGGGTTGGGTCCGGCGCGGGTTGTCCAGCAGCGAGACGCGATCGTCGATGGCGGAGTAGGCGGCGACCAGGTCGCGGGTGCGGTCCGATGAGCCGCCGTCCACCACCAGGATCTCGAGGTTGCGATGGGTCTGACACACCAGCGCGTCGAGGCAACCCGAGATGGCGCGCTCCTCGTCGAGGCACGGCACGACGATGGTCACCAGGTCTCGTTGATATTCGACTTCCTGATCGAGCAGCTCGGGCTCGCCGACCGCGGCTGCGCTCAACGCCGCTTGCCGAGGAAGGTCGGGACCGTGCGCAGGGCGATCACCAGGTCACGCCACAAGGACCAGTTCTCGATGTAGCGGTTGTCGAGTCGGGTCCGTGCCTCGATCGACGTGTCGCCCCAGAAGCCGTTCACCTGTGCCCACCCGGTGATGCCGGAGGGCACACGATGACGATGCTCGTAGCCGTCGATCTCACCGGAGAACTGCTCGACGAAGTAGGGCCGCTCGGGCCGAGGACCGACGATGGACATCTCGCCCTTGAGCACGTTGATGATCTGTGGCAGCTCGTCGAGATGGGACTTGCGCAGGACACCGCCGATGCGGGTGATGCGATCGTCGCCGTCGACGGTCCACTTGGTCTCGGAGTCGTCGTTCACCCGCATCGATCGGAACTTCAGGATCTCGAACGGGCGATGGTCGACGCCGACCCGCATCTGACGGAAGAACACCGGACCGGGTGATGACAGCTTCACTGCGATGGCGCACAGGGCCATCACCGGCGCGGTGAGCACCAGCAGGAGGCCCGAGACGCACAGGTCGAACGCTCGCTTGGCCGGCCACATGTTGTGGGCGTGGCCGGGCTGGCGTAGTGGGACGAGGGCGAAGCCGTCGACCTCATGACCCACCGTGCCTCGGGCAACGCCCAACTCGAAGAAGCGGGGGACGGCGTAGAACTGCACCGGCGTGTTGCTGCACTGCCGAACGTAGGAGACGATCTCCTCCTCGGACGCCGACCCGAACGCCAGCACGACGTGGCGGATGTGGGTGTCGGCCAGCACGCCCGCCAGGTCTTCGGGCTTGCCCACCGTCGGGTACGGCAGATCGTCGTCGAAGCGATCCAGGAATCCGAACGGAACCAGACCGAACTCGGGGTTGCCCTCGAGCGCCTCGGCCACTTTCAC
>JBBQLA010000050.1:0-9739 GCA_038327485.1 Acidimicrobiales bacterium | reverse complement strand
CGCTCGGGACGGACGGCACGGCGTTGGGGCGCAACGGTGTGGTCGCCTGGAAGGCGAACAGGGTGAGCGTCGAGAACCTCACTGCGTGCAACTTCCTCAGTGGTTCCGCGGGAGCGGGCAACGCGATCTGGTGGAACGGCGGCGCCGAAACAGGCAAAGTCGCCGACGGCGGATACTCCGGCTCGTATCTGACCGCGACCTCCACGTACTTCGGCGGCGAAAAAGCTGCGGCGGCCACCTACGGGATTTTCGCTTCGAACGTTCATGGTCCCGCCACTTGGTCCCAGGTGTACGCCAGCAACTTCAACGACTCGGGCATGTACGTCGGAGCGTGCCTGCAGGTGTGCGGAATCACGATCGACCACGCATGGATGGAGTACAGCGCCCTCGGATACTCCGGCACGAACTCCGGCGGCTCGATCATCGTGAAGAACTCCGAGTTCGACAACAACCAGGATGGATTCGACACCAACACCCAGCTCGGGGGCGACCCGCCCGCCCCCCAGAACGGCGCGTGCCCCAACGGCGCTACCAGCCCGATCACCCACACGACCTCATGCTGGGTGTTCATGGACAACAACGTCCATGACAACAACAACCCGAACGCTCCTGCCGCTGGTACTGCAAGCGCTGGGCCCCTCGGCACCGGGATGACGATCTCGGGTGGACGCAACGACACCGTCATGCACAATCGGTTCTCGAACAACGGTGCGTGGGGGATCCTCTTCGTCCCATATCCCGACAGCGGATCGCCGAGCCTCGACCAGACTTGCGCCGGGACCGGAGGGGTTCAGAACGCGGCGCTGGGGTGCATCTACGACCCGATGGGCAACGCGTTGCTGGACAACACGTTCTCCAACAACGGGTTCTTCGCCAACCCCAGCAACGGAGACTTCGGCCAGATCATGTTCAATCCCGGAGAACCAGCGAACTGCTTCGCCCGGAACACCACGACTCATGGCAGCACCCCCGCCGACCTCGAGCAGACCAATCCCAAGTGCGGGGCCACCCAGACAGAGTCGGTCAAGCCAGCGGACCTGCTCGCGCAGGTGTTGTGCGACACCAATTTCGGGACCTGCCCCCCGGGCGCCAAGTACCCGAAGAGGACCGGAGTCGTGATGCACCCGCTCCCCGTCAACCTGCCCACGATGCCCAACCCATGCAAGGGCGTCCCCGACAACCCCTGGTGCACCGACAGCAAACCGGTCTCCTGACCCGCAGCATTCCAACCCGGTGGGCACGGGCTCATTCGCTTGCCGCACTGTTGTGGCGACGACCGACCTGACGCGAGATTTGGTTGACCTCGAGTCCGAGTCCGAGTCTGTCGCTGTCGTGCCGCAATTTCTGCACGTGAGACCGACCCCGGATCACGACACTCGAAGTTCAGATCGGCCATCACCTCTGGGAGCACACCGGACTAGCCCGAAATCATTGATGTCTGCGTCCGTCAGAGTTCGGTGAAATCCAGCCAGATGTCTCTCTCAAGGTGGCGGCACGGGTTCGAATCCCGTCGGGGTACCAAACAGCGGGACCGATGTCGGTCGCTGGTGACAGGCGAGAAGCGGCCTCGACCCGGCGATTTCTGGGTCGTGCTCCAGTTTGTCCGCATCAACGAGGTCGTGAGGCCGGGCCGCGCCCGCTTCTTGGTGATGAGGTCCGATGAGACGAATCCAGCATCGACGCCCGGGCGAGTTCAGCCGCCGGCCGTGCGGAGCGGAGAGACGGGACAAATCTGGTCCTTGCGGACATGAGGACGATTCAACTTGCCCGACAGGCGCTCCAGTCGAACACCCTTCGGGTCAGTAGGGAGCGTCTCCGATGATGGATGCCCGCTCCATGACGCGAACGTCGGGCCAGTAGTCCGACCAGGCGTAGTGCTGAACGGTCCGGTTGTCCCAGAAGGCCACAGCATCGGCGCTCCAGTGGAACCGACATTGGTACTCAGGCTGGTCGGCC
Source organism: Acidimicrobiales bacterium (assembly GCA_038327485.1). Lineage (GTDB taxonomy): Bacteria > Actinomycetota > Acidimicrobiia > Acidimicrobiales > Microtrichaceae > JBBQLA01. Next base: position 7,783 of record JBBQLA010000050.1, on the reverse strand, counting down.
AGCGCGCAGAGTTCGTCCACGAGGGCAATGCTCTCGGCGGGTTCGAGACCTTCGATGTGGTCGACGAAAAACCGGTTGACGTACACCAAGCGGCGGCCGGTTTCGGGGTGGGTTCGGATCACCGGGTGGCTCACCGGCGGATACCGGCGCCGCATGTCGGCTCGGGCCTCCTCGTCGAGGGTGTGTCCGAAGGCTCGTTCGAAGTTGTGAACTGCGGTGAGCCCGTCCACCCGGGTACGTAGATCCTGAGGAAGGCCGTCATAGATGGCGGCCATGTCGGCGAACAGTGTGTCGCCCCCACTTCGTGGGACGGAGATGGCGTGAAGCATGGCGCCCATGGAGGGCTCGGTCCGCCAGCTCACGTCACTGTGCCAGCCGTTCTCGTAGCCGCCGACGTCAGCGGACTTCTCGAGGCGGACCAGCTCCGGGTGTGCCTCATTTGCCGAGATGAACGGGTGGATCTCGAGGTTGCCGAATCGTCGCGCCAATGCGACGTGGCGCTCAGAGGAGAGGGCCTGGTCACGGAAGAAGATCACCTTGTAGGCGAGAAGAGCGGCGCGCAGTTCGGCGATGACTGCCTCATCGAGCTCTTCCCTGAGATCGATGCCGGACACCTCCGCGCCGATGGTGGCGCCCACCGGGGTCACCGTGAAGGCCGTCCATTCCATTGCTGCGAGCCGTGACCGTTCGGCATGGAGGTGGCCGACAGGACCGACCTCGGTGGTGAACCCAGGCAGCCGGTACCGCTGGGCCGACAACGCGAACGCCGGGTCTCGGTCACCCGGCTGTACAGGGGCCTCATCGGTGGCGGACACGCGTCTCCATCGGGTCGATCAGGTGAGAAGCGACGACGTTAGCTCGCCGATCAGTTTCGGAATCGACGTCGTCGACGGAGAACGGATGACGAGATCCACCGGTCGTGGACTACCGCTTTCCCATCTGTCGAAGGAAGAGTCGTGCAGCGGTAGGCCACACTCTGCTTCGTCGATCGCGGGCAGCAAGAAGCAGAAGTGCAACCTGGTCGAGCACGCCGTCGACGTCCGGCTCCCCGTAGTGGGCCTGGGTGGCGAGGCCGTCACCGAGAGCGATCAGCAGAGCTGCCATCGCTGCGGGTTGCACCCAGCTCTGGATGTAGCCGTCACGCTGCATCTCAGCGATCAGCGCGGCGAGGAACGCCCGAAGCTCGTCGTGGAGAACGCCGAGCGATCGAGCCAACTCAGGGTTGGTCGATGACGCCGAGACAGCGTCGGCATAGACCTTGAGATCGTCGCGCCCGACAGCGAACGCAGCACGAATGGTGGACAACGCGTTGAACAGTCGTTCGGCGGGATCTCCTTCGGCTTCGAGTGCCTCGCGGATCGGATCCAGGCGGCTGTGCACGAGCTCGGTCAGCGCTGTGGCCACCAGCGAGTCCTTCGACCCGAAGTGGTAGGTGATCGCTTGGAGGTTCACGTCGGCCGCGCCTGCGATCTCTCTGGACGTGAGTCCATTCACCCCGTTCGCTCTCAGTGACTCGACGGTGGCGGTGATCAGCTTGGCGCGGGTCGAGATTGCGGACTTCTGCTTCATGCACTCGAGGGTATCGGCTTGCTAATCATACGTATGTATGAAATGGTGGTGGAGAGGCGATCGGGCGGCAGGTCAGATCACGTGCTCGAGGAGGTACACATGAAATCCATCGATCTCGTCACAGGTGCAACCGGTTACTCAAGCTCCTACGTCGCACGCCTCCTGATCGACCAGGGTCGTCACGTCCGCACGCTGACCCGCGAGCCCGAAGACGTGCCTGATCCGATCGAGGCCTTCGCCTATCAGTTTGATGTGCCGTCCCGGATGGCCGAGGCCTTCAGGGGAGTGGACACCTTCTACAACACGTACTGGGTGCGGTTCGGGCGGGGCTCGTTCACCCACGACGATGCCGTGCTCAACAGCCTTGCGCTCGTCGAGGCCGCAGCGAGGGCCGGTGTGCGCCGGATGGTGCACGTGAGCATCATGAACCCGGACGCCAACTCGCCCTACTCGTACCACCGGGGCAAGGCAGTGGTGGAGCAGGCCGTCCGCGAATCAGGAATGGAATACGCGATCGTGCGGCCCTCGGTGCTCTTCGGTGGTGGCGACATTCTCGTCAACAACATGGCCTGGTTGTTGCGACACCTCCACGCGTTCGCAGTTCCGGGCGACGGTCGCTACGAAGTCCGTCCGACACACGTTGAGGACTTCGCCGATCTGATGGTTGCTCTGGGATCCGCGAACGAGTCGGTCACCAGCAACGCGGGCGGACCGGAGACCTTCGCTTTCGGTGATCTGGTCCGACTGATCAGAGATTCGGTGGGAGCAACGGCCCTGGTCGTGAATCTGCCGAAGGCAGTTGTTCTCCCAATGATCTCGATCGTGAACCGGATCACGGGGGATGTGACGATCCATGGCGAGGAACTCGATGCCCTCATGGATGGGCTCGCCTCGTGCGACGGAGAGCCCGCTGGCCAGCGTCGACTCAGTGACTTCCTCGTCGCTCACCGAGGTGACCTCGGCGGTCACTACGCGTCAGAGGTCGCCCGCAACTTCACGACGCAGATCACCCTGCACGCTTGATTCATCGCGACTGCGGCACGCGAGTGTGGACGTCGTCTGCGGCGACGCCTCGCCTGATGGCTGCTGAGGCTCCAGCGGCCCAGAGGATCCACACGAGGGGTGCGACTCCGCCGGCGTACCCGGCAGTGTTCAGACCGGTCTTCGTGATGATGCCGGCGATTTCAGCGATGTTGGCGACGACTTCGATCGCGCCGATCGCGACGAGCCAGCGGGGCAAAAGGCCCGATCGCCAGCCGATCCAGCTCGGGAGACCGATCGACGCGGCGGCGAGGACGGCGGTACCTGCATAGGCGCCGAGCGACCAGGTGTCGAAGAAGGCGCGGGTCATCGACGGATTGAACGGCGCCCCGCGCCAGACCACGGCGACGAGCGGGAGTTCGGCAAGCCCGAAGACGATGAGGAGGGGCATCCAACTTGCGGCGGTCGCAGCGACGAGCAGACGATGTCGCTCAGAAGGCCACAGCCACGCTCCCAATCCGATGACGAGTGCCAGCAACGGCACAAGTGCTGCACCTTGGATCAGCCACCCCAACAGGATCTCGCTGCGGTTCTCGCCCATCCAGCGAGTGAGTTCGGTCAAGCGAGCGTCAGGGCTCGGTGGGCTTCCGGCCACGATCGTGCCCACGGCGAACAGGGTGACGCCGAGAAATCCGGCGTTCGATGACATTCGAGATGTGCTCATGCGAGGAACATACGGAGACGGGTTCGCTCGAACATCCGCCGATCGGGTGATGTTCGTTCCGCCTCGACGCGAGACTGTGAGCGCATGTTCGAAGGCAGCACAGCGACGTTCCTACTCACCGATATCGAAGGCTCGACCCAGCTGTGGGAACGCGAAGGCGACCGGATGATCTCGATCGTGGCCCGCCACGTCGAGATCGTCGACGAGGTCATTCGCCGGCACAGGGGAATCCGACCCGTTGAGCAGGGCGAGGGCGACAGCACCGTGTCAGTCTTCGATCAGGCGTCCGCGGCGATATCTGCGGCAGTCGAGGCCCAGCGGGCGCTCCTCAGCGAGAAGTGGGCCGGCGGAGTCGCCCTGAGGGTGCGCATGGCGATCCATACGGGGGAATCGCGCCAGCGGTCGCCCGGGTTCTTCGTTGGACGCCCACTGAACCGGTGCGCTCGGATTCGTGCCACCGCGTTCGGCGGGCAGATCGTCATGTCATCCGCTTCCGTTGACGCCGCGGCTGGCGCGCTGCCCGACGGGATCGTGCTCCAGGATCTCGGCATGCATCGGCTCCGGGACCTGGCCGCAGCCGAACAGATCTGGCAGGTCAACGGTCCTGATCTGCCGAGCGAATTTCCGCCGCTCCGATCACTCGATTCGGTCCCCAACAACCTGCCGATGCAGTTGAGCACCTTCGTCGGCCGGGTCGCCGAGGTCGCCCAACTCGAGGAGCTGTCGGATCGCCGGCTCGTGACCCTCACGGGTGCTGGCGGAAGCGGCAAGACCCGTCTCGCCCTGCAGGCGGCCGCGGAACAGGCCCCGGCGGTGTCGTCGGTGTGGTTCGTGGATCTCTCGTCGTTGTCCGATGGAAACGATATCGCCGGCCACGTCGCGTCGGTCTTGGGCGTTCGAGAGGTCAACGATGTGGACACCCTCGACCTCGTCGTCGGGCGACTCGCTGATCACGACACCCTTTTGGTGCTGGACAACTGCGAGCACCTCATCGTCGAGGCAGGCGAACTGGTCGGAAAGCTCCTCGCGGGAGCGACTCGGCTCCGGATCCTGGCGACGAGCCGTGAACCCCTGGGTCTGGCCGGCGAGGTGGTGCTGCGTGTCCCGTCAATGCGCGTCCCCGATCGTTCGGACCCTGACGCCGAGTCTGCCGATGCAGTTCGGCTCTTCGTCGAGCGCGCCACTGAAGTTGCGGCGGGCTATGTACCGAACGACGCGGAACTCGCCTCCATCATCACGATCTGCGAACGCCTGGACGGAATACCGCTTGCGATCGAATTGGCATCGGCACGGATTCGGATGATGACGGCGCCGGCGATCGCGGAGGCATTGGTGGACCGTTTCCGGTTGCTGACGCGGACGACGCGCGGCGGGCTCGCCCGCCAGCAAACCCTTCGCGCTTCGATCGACTGGTCCTATTCCCTCCTGACTCGGCCAGAGCAGGTCGTGCTCGACCGTCTGTCCACCTTCGTCGGACCCTTCACACTCGAAGCCGCCGAGGCCGTCGGCGCCGGTGATGATCTCGACCGGTATGAACTGCTCGACATCGCCACCTCGCTGATCGACAAGTCGTTGCTCATCGTGGAGCCAGGCACACCTGTCACCACCCATCGGCTCTTGGAGTCGGTCCGGCAGTACGCGGAGGAGCGCCTGCTCGACGCCAACGGGATGCAAGGCGCACGCGACGCTCACCTCGCCCACTACCGGCAACTGTGCCAGCAAGCCGGACCTGAGCTCGAAGGTGGCGGGCAGGGTCATTGGGTCGCCGCGCTCTCGGCCGAGTTCGGCAACCTGGATGCTGCACACGCCTGGGCTGTCGAGGAAGGTGCCGACGATCCCGACGCTGCCGAGGCCGCATGGGCGATGGCCGGGAGCCTCACCTTCTTCTTCTCGACGGTCGCGCGGTTCGGCGATGCCCGTCGCTGGTTTGCCGACTGCGAATCGCTGGCTGCCGCCGACCCAGCGACCGAGGTAGCCGCCCGTTGGGGAGCGACGTACCTCGCGTTCTACGCCGGCGACCTGGCCCGGGGACTCGAGATCGGTCTCGCCGGATTGGAGTTGGCGCACACAACCGGCAACCTGCGCTACGAGGCGCGACTCAAGAGCGCGCTCGGGACGCTCAGCTACTTCTCCGATCTCGCGGGCTGCGAGGACGAACTGCGTGCCGCTGTCGGGTTGGCCCGTCGAGCACACGATGACTGGTGCGTCGTCGATGCGACCCAACTGATCGCCTACACCCTCCTCGCGCGCAGTCGAATCAGCGAAGGGCTGGCACGACTGGATGAGGTCCTCCCGATCGTCCGGCGACTTGGACTCGCGACCCTCCTCTGCTGGGACACGTTGGGACGCGGCTGGGCCGACCTTTCCCGCGGCAGACTGACGAGCGCCAGCTCGCATCTCACCGAGACCGTGAACGCGCTCGGAACGACCGGGGACCCGAACATTGCCGGCCAGGCTCACGGCTGGCGGGCGATCACCACGGCTCATCGCGGTGACCTGGCTGCCGCGTCCACCGAAGTCAACCTTGCCATGGACGCAGCGTTGAGCGCCGGTGCAACTACTGCCATTGTCACCCTGGTCATCGCCGGTGCGGTCGTGATCACACTCGAGGGCGACCTCGAGCAACTCGACGAGCACATCGCAGCGTGGGAACCGGTCTTCGACGGCCAAGCCCCCCTGGCATCGGACGTGCTGCGAACGCTCACAGGCCTCACAGCCGCCCGGTCCAGAGCGACGGAGCGTGCCCGCCGGGAACTGTCCACCCCCGATGGCGCATCGATCAGCGGTGCGCACCAGGTCCAGCGGGTCAGCGCTCTTGCCTACTGCCTCGTCGTCGACAACGAACCCGTGCAGGCGGCATCGATGGCGTGGAACGCAGCCGCGGCCGCAGACCGACTCGACCTCGGGATCGAACTCGCCGATGCTCTCCGAGTTCTGGCGACCGCCGAAGCGGCGACCGGCGACGACGAGCGCGCCATGCGCATTTGGGGTGCAGCGGACTCGATCGACGTAGAGCTCGGGCTGGTCATCGGCTACCTCCCCTGTCACGACGACCGCGTCGCTGCGCAGCAGCGGCTCGGTGCCCGATTTGACGAGCTGGCGGCAACCGGTCGGGCGATGGGCCGCCGCGAGCTGATGGCGTGGCTCGCTCGTGGGAAAGGCGAGCGGAACCGGCCATCGTCAGGATGGGACAGCCTCACGCCCACCGAGACGAAAGTGGTCGACTTCGTTGTGCAGGGGCTCACGAACCGGCTGATCGGGGAGAAGATGTTCATTTCCGCCGACACGGTAAAGACCCACCTCGCTCACATCTACGACAAACTCGGACTCCGAACCCGGACCGAGGTCGCAGCCCTCGCAGCGCGCCACCGCCCCTAAGTCACCGCTGAGACGTACGCAACCCAGTTGCGCCGGCTGCGAACGTGTGTTCGTATGGGGTTCTGTGATGGAGCGGGCCGGTCGGGAGGTCGTCGGGTGGGAAATTCGGTGCGTGAGGCGTTGGCGGTGGCGGTGCAGATGGGCCAGCCGGTGTTGTTGTGGGGTGGTCCGGGTGAGGGCAAGTCGGCGGTGGTCGAGCAGGTGGCAGCGCAGCTCGGGCGTCGGTGTGAGGTGGTGATCGGCAGTGTTCGGGAGGCGTCGGATTTCGCGGGTCTGCCGATGCGGGTGGGGGAGTCGGTCTCGTTTGTTCCTCCACGGTGGGCGACACGTTGCGTGGAGCGTCCTGACACGATCGTGTTCCTCGACGAGTTGACGACGGCGCAACCATCAGTCCAGGCGGCGATGCTTCGTGTGGTGCTCGAACGCGAGGTGGGCGATCTGAGCCTGCCCGACACCGTGTCGATTGTTGCCGCGGCGAACCCGCCTGAGACGTCGGCGGGTGGTGACGATCTGTCGGCGCCGTTGGCGAACCGGTTCTGTCACCTCGACTGGGAGGCCGATCTGGGGCAGTGGGTGTCGGGCATGTTGCGAGGCTGGGCGTCGTCACCCATCCCGATCGTGCCGGAGTTGCGGGCGTCTCATGAGGTTCGGTGGCGGGCGTTGGTGGCGGCGTTCATCAAGGCGCGGCCGTCGTTGTTGCGCCAAGTGCCGGCCGATGCCGAGTCCCAGGGGCGGGCGTGGCCGTCGCCGCGGACGTGGGATCGAGTGCATCGGGTCGCGGCGGCGGCCGACGCTGCGGGCGCCGGGAGGGCGGTGCGGGCGTTGCTCGTCGAGGGGATGGTGGGGTCCGGCCCTGCGATCGAGCTGATCAGATATGCGGAGGAAGTCGACCTTCCCGACCCCGAGGCGGTGTTGGCCGATCCGTCGGTGCTGCACCTCGACCCGCGAGCGGATCTGCTGTTGGCGTGCCTGGCGGCGGTGACAACAGCGGTGGCGACCGAGTTGCTGGATCTTCGCGATTCCGAGTGGCCGGCCCCGCGGTCGGTTGCGACGTTCCTCCCCATCCTGCGCGAAGCAGCGTTGCTGTGAGGTGGCGGCGATGACGGCGACTCGAACGGTTCCTATGGCGCC